>NZ_JBSGXP010000031.1:0-41476 GCF_053610105.1 Kitasatospora sp. NPDC054939
GGAGAGTGATCTCCCGACCGGCCCGCAGCCGATTCGTTTCTGCGTGCCCGCGCCCAGGTGGGGCGCGGTCAGTGACTCAGTGCATGGCCACACCGGAGCTGCCGGACGGCAGGTCGCTCGCCTTGGCCTTGATGACGAAGACCGCCACCACCAGCGCGAGGGCCGCGAGCACCGCACCCACGATGAACCCGTGCGAGATGCCGGTCGCGAGCACCTCGTTGGCCGCGAGCGTGCCCTTGGGGAACTCGTGCGTCTTCACGAGTTCGGCCTTCTGCAGGTCCGTCGCGGTGGCCATGAAGCCCGGGAGCTGCTTGTCGGCCTCGTCCTTGGCGTAGTGCGCGAAGACGGTGGTCAGGATCGAGAGGCCCAGCGAACCGCCGATCTGCTGCATCGAGTTCAGCAGGCCCGAGGCGGCACCCGTGTCCGCGTCGGCGACGCCGGCCACGGACAGCAGCATCACCGGGACGAAGATCAGACCCATACCGAAGCCGAAGATCACCGTGGGGCCGAGAACCCCGTCGATGTAGCCGCTGTCGGAGTCCATGAAGGTCAGCCAGGTGAGACCGATGGTGACCAGGGCCGCGCCGCCGGCCATGAACGGCTTCGGGCCGTACTTGACCTGCAGCGTGGACGCCAGCTGGGCGGCGATGATGATCGCCACGCTGATCGGGAGGAAGGCGAAGCCGGCCTTCAGCGGACCGTAGTTCAGCGGCCCCTGTACGAACAGCGTGATGTAGAAGAAGATGCCGAACATGGCCGCGGCCAGGCAGAGCATCATCACCAGGCCGCCGGTGCGGTTGCGGTCGGCGAACAGGTGCAGCGGGGTGATCGGCTGCGAGGTGCTGCGCTCGACCGCGAAGAACACGGCCATCAGCACCACACCGAGCGCGAAGGAGCCCAGGGTCAGCGGGTCCGTCCAACCGTCGGAGGCGGCGCGGATGAAGCCGTACACCAGGGCCACGAGGCCGATCGTCGAGGTGAGCGCCCCGGGCAGGTCGAAGCGGCCGGACTGGCGCTCGGACTCGGCGATGTAGCGCGGCGCGGCGACGGCGATCAGGATCGCGATCGGCACGTTGACGAAGAACACCCAGCGCCAGTCGAGGTACTGGGTGAGCAGACCGCCGGCCAGCAGGCCGATCGCGGCACCGGAGCCGGCCACCGCGGAGAAGACGCCGAACGCCTTGTTGCGTTCCGGGCCCTCGTCGAAGTTGGTGGCGATCAGTGCGAAGGCGGTCGGCGAACATATCGCACCGCCGATGCCCTGCAGGGCGCGAGCGGCCAGCAGCAGGGTGCTGTCCTGGGCGAGACCGCCGAGGAGGGAGGCCAGGCCGAAGATCAGCGTGCCTGCGATGAACACCCGCCGCCGGCCGAGGATGTCGCCCGCCCGGCCGCCGAGCAGCAGCAGACCGCCGAAGGCCAGGGTGTAGGCGTTGATGACCCAGGACAGGTCGGTGGTGGAGAACTGCAGCGCGTCCCTGATCTGCGGCAGTGCGATGTTCACGATGGTGGCGTCGAGCACCACCATCAGCTGGGTGGCCGCGATGACGGTCAGGGCCAGGCCCTTGCTCCCGCTCTTCGCCCCCTGTGGTGGTGAGTTCTTCGTCTTGACGGTGGAAATAGCCACGATTGTGCCCCCTGCTGGCTATGTGCTTCGCATGCTGCGGACATCGGTCCGGCATGGTGGTGCGGCTTCGCGCGCGCTATGAAGGAACGGTTGCGTTCACTACTCTGGACGATATCCGGTGCAGGATTGTGAACGCAAGCGTTCTCTAAGGTTGGTGACAATGGCTCAGTTGGCGTGGCGCGGTGGAGCGGCGGGCGGGGTTCAGGCGGGCGGGGTGCAGGCCGGCGCACCGGCCCCGACCTGGACGAACGGCGGTCCTGTCGCGGGTGCTTCGTCCACGGACCCATCCGCGGAGTCGTCTGCGGAGTCGCCCGCGGACCCGTCCGCGCCGGTCTCGCCGTCGGTGCCGGTATTGTCGGCGTCGGTGCCGCCCGGGAGGGTGTCCGGGGCGGCGTGTGGGTCGGTTCCCGGGGTGCCCGTGATGCCGGTCGCGTCGCGGCCGGTGGTGTCGGCGTCGGCCGGCTGCCCCGTGAAGAGTGCGGCCGAGGCGCTGACCCGGCCGATCCGCCGACGGGGCAAAGCACTGGAGGAGGCGATCTTCGAGGCCACACTCGACCAGCTCACCTCCGGCGGATACGCACGGCTGACGATGGAAGGCGTCGCCGGGGCAGCCCGGACCGGAAAGGCCGCGCTGTACCGGCGTTGGGCATCGAAGGTCGAACTGGTCATCGACGCCCTGGACTCCACTCTGCCACGCCCCACCGAAGCCCCCGACCTCGGGTCGGTCCGGAGTGAACTCCTGCAGCTCATCGGCAGTTTCGCTGCCGCCATCAACTCCCCGGCCGGTAGCGCCATGAACGTCCTGATGGCCGAACTCGACCACCAGCAGGCCGAGGTCTTCAAGGACTTCGCGAACGACCGGGTGATCCAGCCGACCCGGGCCACCATCGTCGAGATCCTCCGCAGGGGCGAGGAGCGCGGCGACGTCCGCCCCTGCTCGGCCGCCAGTCCGCTCGTCGCCGACATCGTTCCGGCGATGTTGCTGTACCGGATCAAGACCTGCGGCCGGCCCATGCCGCCCGCCTTCGTGCTGGAACTCGTGGACGAGGTGATGATGCCGCTCGTCCGCCGGTAGTCGGTAGTCGGTAGTCGGTAGCCGGTGGGTGGCGGTTAGAGGGTGACCGGTCGCCCCGGGGCGGCGCTGCAGGGGCGCGGCGGTGCGGTGGTGCCGGGATGCCGTGGGGCGTGCGGGCGTGCGGGCGTGCGGGCGTGGACGGTGCAGAAACGTGGGTGCGTGGACGGGGGCGGTGCTGGGCGTGGGTCTGGCCCCGACGGGGGTCGGACGGCGGTGCGGGCGGGCCTTAGGCTGGAGGTGCCCCGACTGAACGGAAACCCCTGATGCCCGTCGTCCCGCCGACACACTCCGTCGAGCGCTCTCTGCGCCGCGCCGGAGCCCGGATCGTCGTCGGCCTCGACGAGGTGGGGCGCGGAGCCTGGGCCGGACCGGTCACCGTGGGGGCGGCCGTCACCGGGATGCGCAAGCCGCCGGAGGGCCTCACCGACTCCAAGCTGCTCACCGAACTGCGCCGGGAGGCGCTCGCCCCGGTGCTCGCCGACTGGGTCACCGCCTATGCACTCGGTCACGCCACTGCGCTGGAGTGTGACGAGCTCGGCATGACGGCAGCCCTGCGGCTCGCCGCCGTACGCGCGCTCCAAGCCCTGCCCGTCGAGCCGGACGCGGTGATCCTCGATGGCAAGCACGACTACCTCGGCGGTCCCTGGCGGGTGCGCACTGTGATCAAGGGCGACCAGTCCTGTGTCTGTGTCTCCGCGGCGTCCGTCCTCGCCAAGGTGCACCGCGACGGCATGATGGCCGAACTCGGCGAGACGCACCCCGAGTACGGCTTCGCCGACAACGCCGGCTACCCGTCCCCGGTCCACCGCGCGGCGCTGGAGGAACTCGGTCCGACGCAACAGCACCGGACGTCCTGGGCGTTCATGGACGGGCTGCCCAGGTGGAGCCACCTGAAGCGCGGCCGGTTGCACGCCCCGATGGACGAGCAGCTGACGCTCGGCTTCTGAGCCCGACCCGCGGCTGCCCGTTCGGGCTTCGCGCGTGAATCGTCGCTGACGCCCCGTCGGTTCTGTCGGTCGGGCCGTGTGCCGGTCCGTCCGGTGGAGTGTTCCGTTCTGCCCGTCCGTCCTTCGGCCTCCCGGTGGTGTGTTGTGCGCCCGGACACGCGGGCGGGTGGTGTGGAGTCCTCGTCACGGCGGACGCCGTTTGGTCGCCGGGGAGTTGCCCATGGGTTGCCGCCCGGTCGCGGACAAGTCACGGATGCATACGGATGCGCCGATCCGGGTCCCAATGGGTGGGGCGCCCGTGCGCATCCGACCGGCATTTGATAGATATCCGGGTATGCCTGTCTTCCCCGAGGAGCCGGAGATTCATAAGAGCCTCCCGGGCCCCGGCGTTCCCTTCCCCCGCGAGTCGGACGCACAAGCCCTTCGCACCCCTGCTGTTGCCGGCTCGAACGCCGCCAGCCCCACCAACACCACCGGCGGGTCCGCCGTGGCCGGCTCGGCCCCTGCGGGTACGACCGCAGTGGCCGCTGCCCCGGTGCCCGGACCCCGGCCCGCGCCTCCGCGCCCGGCGTCGCCGCGCGCTGCCCGGCCCGGGCCGCCGCCGCGTCCGACGCAGGTCCCGAAGCCGGGTCCCGCGCCGCGCCGCCCTGCCACTGCCGGGCCGGAGGCTGCGGCAGCTCCGCCGGCCGGGAGCCCGGAGATCGCCGTGCAGTACGTGTCGGCTTCGACGGCCGATGCGCTGGCCCGCGCCGACGAGGCCGTGGACCTGCTGCTGGACTCCGACCACAACCCGGCCGACATCCTGGTGCTGACGGTCGGCTCCGCACACCCGTGGGCGCAGCACGAGCTGTCCTTCGGCGCGGCCGAATACTGGGCTCAACTCGCCGAGGGCGGTGACGTGTTCTATGCGGATGCGTTCTTCGCCGATGCCCTCCCTCCGGATGTCTCGTCGAGCCGTCCGGTGCGTCGCGAGGTCGTGGTCCTGGCCGTCAACGGCGGTGGCGCCGGTACGGATTCGGTCGCCGCGGCGTACGAGCGGGCTGTGGCCCATGCGTCGTCGCTGCTGGTGGTGTGCGGTGACGCCGGTCCCGCGGCTCTGGCGGCTGCTGCCGCCGGTTCGGCGCTCGATCGCTCGCTGTAGGTCCGTCCTCCTTGTCGTCGTGGTCCGTCCGGCCACGGTTGTGTTCTCGTCGGGTGCGGTACTGCCCGGTCGTGCGTGTTCGGTGCGGCCGGGTGGATCGTGTCCGGTTGCGTTGCGGCCGTCCGCTCTCGGGTGGGCGGCCGCTGCTGTGCGTTCCCTCCCCGTTCTCGTGGGAGCGGGCGGTGGCGGTGGCGGTGCTGTAGCGGGGCGGGTGCGACGGCGCACCCGGTTGTCCTGGCCTGCGCCGACCCGCTGCGGGCTCGGCCGGCGGCCCCGTCCGTGGGTGGTCGGGTGTCCCCGGCGCCCCGCCGTCCCGGCTGGGCCTGCCCGGGGCCGGGCCGGACGGGGCCGCCGTGCGGCAGCTGCGCGGGACCGCCGCCGGGGTGCCGAGGGGCGTACCGGTGGCGGACCCCGCGGGGTCAGCGGCTGGCGGTCCGCCGCACGGGCTCGCCCGCGGTCACGACCGACGGCGTCCACGACCGGTCCGTCCCGCGGGCGCGCTGCCCGCGTTCGGTGCGCGGGGTGCGGTCCGCTCCGGGCCGCGTCGGGCGCTGCCCTTCGAGGGCGGAGCGCGGTGGCAGCTCGGTCACCGTGTGGACCGGCCCGTCCGTCCATGATCCGGAGTGTGGCGTGCGTCCGCTGCGCTCCTCGCCCAGGATCTGCCAGCCGGCCGGGGCGAGGGTGATGTACGCACCGCAGCGCAGTCCGTGCAGGGTCGCCGCGTCGCGCAGCGCCCACATCCAGGCACCGTCCTGTTCGGTCCAGCCGGCCGTGCCCTCGCGGCAGCGGAGCAGGACGGCCGTCCGGACCGGGGCGGCCAGCCGCAGGTCGTGCGGGGTGACCTGGCGGAGGTGGGAGAGCAGGGCGTTGCGGTGCTGCCAGCCGTCGGTCTGGTGCGGCCAGGGGGCGAAGGAGGCGGAGGCGGTCAGCCGCTGCAGTGTGTCCAGGACGCCCACGACCACGGTGCCGGGTTGCGGCAGGTGGCGCTGGTGCAGCTCCAGGACGAAGTCGCGGGGATCCCGCAGGTGCGGGATCCCGGAGGCGGCCCACGTCTCCAGGTCCACCACCCGTTTGGGACAGGGGCTCCGGGTGGGGGGATACTGACCGCGGTCGATACCGTTGATCACGGTCCTCCTTCCCGACCCACGGGCACGCGGGTAGCTGCGTACGCCGAACACCGGGTCCTTGGGACCGGGCTCTGGGTACGGTCCAATTCTCACGGCAGATGGGTCGGACCGGCAACGATGAAATGATGAACGCCGCCCGAAAGCCCACGTTCTGCCGGATATATTCCACCGCCGTGCGACCGGCACTCAGGTGCCGCCGGACTGTGTTCCGGCCCGCCCGTAGGGCCCTGTCGATCGCCGCTCGCATCTGCTCCTCTCCCTCCTTTCACTTCCGTTGCCGTGCGTTACTCGGGCAGCCATTCGCCCGTTCGAGTGCCGTTCGAACTCGCGTCGCCGTTCTTCCCGCGGTGTGCCCCCGTTCGCCCCGGTGCCGGGCCCGGTAGGAGCGGGCCCGGCCCGAGCGGGTCCGGCCACTTCCGGGGCCGCGGTCGGTCAGCCCTGCACCCCCAGGACCAGCGGCAGCACCGCACTCGCCCCGGCCCTGCGCAGGAGCCGCGCAGCGACGGTGACCGTCCAGCCGGAGTCGACCAGGTCGTCCACGAGCAGGACCGGGCCGCCGGCCCCGGCGATCGCGGCCTCGGCCTCCGGAGGCAGTACGAGCGCGCCTGCGAGCGAGTGCAATCGCTGGGCGCTGTTGCTGCGCGGGCCGTGCGGGGGGCGGCCGCCCGCGTAGGCGACCTGCCCGAGCAGCGGCAGGCGGCCGATCTCCGCGATCCGTGCGCCGAGGCTGCCGACCAGTGCGGGGCGGCCGGCCGAGGCCATGGTGACCACCCCGACCGGACGCTCCAGCCGGGTGCCGTCGGCGTTCTCGGGCCCGGCCCAGCCGCCGGGGCCGCGCGCCCAGTCGGCCAAGACGGCGACGAGGGCGTCGACCATGTCGGCGGGGACGGGTGCGTCCGGGGTCTGCTCGGAGAACAGTGTGCGGAGGCGGTTGCCCCACCCGATGTCGGAGAGCCGCCCGAGCGCGCGGCCCGTCTCGGCCTGCTCGCCGGCCGGGATCCGGCCCTTGAGCGGCACGCCCAGCGCGTCCATCCCGGTCGGCCAGAGCCGGCGGGGCTCGAAGACCACGCCGGGGCGTCCCAGGGCGGCCCGGGCCGCGGCGAGCGTGTCGGCGGATACCTCGGTGCCGTGCGCGGGCCCGGCGCAGGAGTCGCAGCGACCGCACGGGGTGGCCTGCTCGTCGTCCAGCTGGCGGCGCAGGAACTCCATCCGGCAGCCGGTGGTGGCGGCGTACTCGCGCATCGCCCGCTGTTCGGCCTCCCGGGAGGCGGCGACCTTGGCGTACCGGGCGGTGTCGTACTCCCAGCTCTGGCCCGTGGCCGTCCAGCCGCCCTTGACCCGGCGCACCGCGCCGTCCACGTCGAGGACCTTGAGCATGGTCTCCAGCCGGGCCCGGCGAAGGTCGACCCGGGGTTCCAGGGCGGCGGTGGAGAGCGGGCGCCCGGCTTCGGCGAGCGCGTCGATCGTCCGCCGGACCTGCTCCTCGGGCGGGAAGGCCAGCGAGGCGAAGTAGCGCCAGATCGCCTCGTCCTCGCGGCCCGGCAGCAGCAGGACCTCGGCCCGGTCGACGCCGCGCCCGGCCCGGCCGACCTGCTGGTAGTACGCGATCGGGGAGCTGGGGGAGCCCAGGTGCACCACGAAGCCCAGGTCGGGCTTGTCGAAGCCCATGCCGAGGGCCGAGGTCGCGACCAGGGCCTTGACCCGGTTGGCCAGCAGGTCGGCCTCGGCGGTGCGGCGCTCGGCGTCCTCCGTCCGGCCGGAGTAGGAGGCGACCGGGAAGCCGCGCTCCCGCAGGAAGGAGCTGACCTCGTCGGCCGCGGCGACCGTCAGGGTGTAGACGATGCCGGAGCCGGGCAGCCGGTCGAGATGGTCGGCGAGCCAGGCCAGGCGGTGGGCGGGATCGGGCAGGGCGAGCACGCCGAGGGTGAGGCTCTCTCGGTCGAGCGGGCCGCGCAGCACCAGGGCGTGCTCGTCGCCACTGCCGGTGCCGAGCTGCTCGGCGACGTCGGCGGTGACCCGGGCGTTGGCGGTGGCGGTGGTGGCGAGCACCGGGACGCCCGGGGACAGGTCGGCGAGCATGGTGCGCAGCCGGCGGTAGTCGGGCCGGAAGTCGTGGCCCCAGTCGGAGATGCAGTGGGCCTCGTCGACGACGAGCAGGCCGGTGGAGGCGGCGAGCTTGGGCAGGACCTGGTCCCGGAAGTCGGGGTTGTTCAGCCGCTCGGGGCTGACCAGCAGGATGTCGACCGCGCCGGCCGCCACCTCGGCCTGGACGGCGTCCCACTCGTCGGTGTTGGCGGAGTTGATGGTGCGGGCGTGGATCCCGGCGCGGGCGGCCGAGTCCACCTGGTTGCGCATCAGCGCCAGCAGCGGCGAGACGATCACGGTCGGACCTGCGCCGCGGGCGCGCAGCAGGGCGGTGGCGATGAAGTAGACGGCGGACTTGCCCCAGCCGGTGCGCTGCACGACGAGTGCGCGGCGGTGGTCGACCACGAGGGCCTCGATGGCCAGCCACTGGTCCTCGCGCAGGACGGCGGCCGGCCCGGCGAGCTCGCGCAGCACGGCCTCCGCCCGCGTCCGGACCTCGGCGCGGTCGGCGGCCGTCGCGGCGCTGCCGGTGGCGGCGGGGGTGACGGGATTGGTGTGGGTGTCGGGCTGCTCCATGCCGTCCATGTAACCGCGTGAGTCCGACAGGAGGCGAACCGCCGTGTCCGGGCGGCGGTTCCGGGGGCCTCGAATTCGCTTCGGAGCCCGCCTGAATAATCGTCAAATGTGGGCCGGTGGAGTGAACGGCGCAGATCCGGACGAGTATAAGTAATATTCGTAGACCCGGCTCATCCACAGGAAAAAGGGAATTCAAGAAATTCTGGCGGATTCGCGGCAGTCTTCCGGCCATGACCAACGAACGCATCGCACGTCCCATCGGCCCCGTTCCCGGAGCGCAGTCCGTCACCATGCGGGGTCCGGCGGACATGGCCGAGCTGCTGCCCTACCTGATGGGCTTCTTCCCCGACGACAGCATCGTGGCGGTCGGCCTCCAGGGGCCGGACCTCCACCAGGGCGGGGTCATCCGCCTGGACATCCCCGATTCGACGGCGGACTGGCCGACCGTCGCGAAGGAAACGGCCGAGTTGCTGACCGAACTCTCCGCCCAGCGGTACCGCCGTCCCGAGCAGGTGCTGCTCTACCTGTGCCAGGACCCGGGCGACGGGCACGGCCCGCCGACGGTCGAACGGCTCGGTCCGCTCGCCGAACGGTTGCGGACGTCCTTCGAGCAGCGGGGGGTGGTGGTGAAGGAGTCGCTCTGCATCTCCGGCGGCCGCTGGTGGTCCTTCCTCTGCCGGGGCGAGGGCTGCTGCGACCCCGGCGGGAACCCGATCCGCCGGTTCGACCGGGCGCCGGGTCCGGTGTCCGCCGCGGCGGCCTTCGCGGGCCTGGCGCCGCGCGGCAGCCGCAAGTCCATCGTGACGGGCCTGTCCCCGGTCGGTCCGCCGGTCGCCGAGGGCCAGCGGCTGGCCATTGCCCGGGCGCTGGCCGGCGCGCCCGGCGGGGGCGCGGTCGAGACCCTCGGCGGGTCCGCGGAGCTCCGCGAGCAGTCGGCGGCGCTGCTCGACCGGGCGGTCGTGGAGTTCGCGGCGGGAGCCCGCGAGCTCGACGAGGAGCGTGCGGCGGTGCTGCTGGTGGCCCTGCGCGACAGACAGCTCCGTGACCGCGCCGCGGAGTACGCGGAGTCCGGCGAACTCGCACCCGCCCAGCGGCTGTGGCGCTTCCTCGCCAGGCGCTGCGTGCCGCCGTACACCGAGCTGGCCGCGCCGCCGCTCACCCTGCTGGCCTGGACGTCCTGGGTTGCGGGCGACACCGCGACCGCCCGCGTGGTCCTGGCGCACACCCTGAGGCTCGACCCCTCGTACCTGCTCGCCCAACTGCTGTACGAGTCGCTGAACGGAGGCCTGACCCCCGAGCTGCTGCTGGAGGGCGTCCGGGCCGAGCGTGCCCGCAGGGCGAAGACCGCCGGGCTCAGGAGCCCGGCGGAGGAGCTGGGGTCGGGCGACGACCCCGAGGACGGGAGCGAGCCGGTACCCAAGCGGCCGGGTGGCGGGTCGCCCACGCGCGGCGGTGCGTGCCTGCAGATCGAGGCTGCTCCGCCCGTCGGGCCCGGCGCGGTCGAGGCGGCCGCGGGGGCTGCCTCGACCGTCCACCAGGGGGCCGGGGACCAGTACGGGACGAGGCCTGCCGCCGGCGAGCCCGGGCCGGGCACCGTGGACGCCCCGGGCACCGAGGTCTCGACGACGGCGGACATCGGCTCGGATCCCGCCGACACCGGTACCGGCAGCGGAACCGGCCCCGGTCCTGACCCCGGCACCGGCACGGACGCCTTCGGCGCGGGCCCGGCGGGTCCGCTCTCGCCGGGTCTGTCGTCGCCCGGTGCGCCGCCGGTCGGCCCGCCGCCGGTCGGGGGGTACCGCCGGGCCCAGGCGCACCGTGTGCCCGGTTGTCGGCCGGCCGCCGGCCAGGCGGCGCGCTCGGCAGCGTCCTGCGACCGGCCCGCCGCGGGGCCGCCCGCCTCCGCCAAGGTGCGCCTGGGGCGCTTCCCCCGGCAGACCACCGCCGAGGCCCGGCGCAACTGCCGGGGAACGCGGCGCAGGCCCGTCGGGTCACGCCATGTCTGACACCCGGCGGCCCGGGCCGTCCGAGCGGTCCGAGCAGTCCGGGATGCGGCCGGTGGCCGGGCGGGGCGCACGCTCCGCCCGGCACCGGGACCGGCCCCGTCGGCTGCGGCTGGTGCCGCCGCTAGACCTCGCCGCGGACCATCGAGATCAGGCGCTCCAGGACCTTGCCGCCGCTGACCCGGAGCCCGTCGTGCTCCCACTCGTTGGTGATCCATGTCCGCAGTCCGCGCACCGACCGCGCGGTGTCCAGCGAGTCCGCGGTGTCGACGTACATGTCGTCGTGGTAGACCGCCGCCGCCACCGGAACTTCGTTGGCGGCGAGCTGCGCCGGGTCGTACAGGTCGGGCCAGTCCGTGCGGGCCGCGAGCAGTTCCGCCGTCTCCTGCAGCGGGCGCAGCGCCGGGTCGGTCTCGAACAGCGACGGGTAGATCATCTCGCCGGTGAACAGGACCGGGGCCCCGGATTCCAGCGCCGCCCCGGCGTCGAACTCCGGGAACTCCTTGCGGACGCGCTCGGCCGACCAGGCCGTTGCGGCCGGGTCCACCGACCGCTGTCCGTAGATCGATTCGTGCAGTACGGCGTACAGCGGGCCCTCGGCGAACGAGAGCTTGGCCTGGACGCCGGCCAGGAAGGTGTCCGACAGCTCCGGTCCGTCGACGCCGTCGACCCAGGCCTCCTCCAGCAGGTAGTGGAGGACGTCGGAGCCGGAGCCGGAACCGAGCAGCATGCCCAGGCCCTGGAAGGCGCCGACGGTGAGCAGTCCGCCGTCGGGCAGGGTCGCCGGCGACGCGGACAGGTGTGCGGCGATCCGGCGGACCGCCTCGACGTCCTGCGGGTATCGGGCGTAGTGCGCCTCGTTCTTGCGGACCACCCGCGGGTAAGCGGCGCGGTAGACGTCGTCGGCCGAGCTGCGCAGCCCGGCCAGACCGCCGGTGATGAACGCCTCCCTCAGGCCCTGGGGGGCGAACGAGAGGTAGGTGAGGGTGCAGAAGCCGCCGAAGCTCTGTCCGAGGACGCTCCACTTGCGGTCCGCGCCGAGCAGCCGGTGCCGGATCAGTTCGGCGTCGCGCACGATCGAGTCCGCACGGAGGTGCGCCAGATAGTCCGCCTGCTCCTGCGGGCCGCCGCGCCGGGCCAGCGTCTGCCGGTTGGCGGGAGTGGACCGCCCGGTGCCGCGCTGGTCGAGCAGCAGCACCCGGTAGTCGTCCAGGGCGCGGACCAGCCAGGTGTCGCGACCGAGCGGACGGCCGGCCTTGCCGCCGGGCCCGCCCTGGAGGAAGAGCAGCCAGGGCAGCTCGTCCTTCTCCCGGCCCGAGGCCACCACCTCGCGGGCGTACACCGCGATCTGTTCGCCCTGCGGGGCGGAGTGGTCGAGCGGCAGGTGGAAGACGTGGTCGGTCGTGACAATCCCGGGCAGCCGGCTGGCGGTGGACATACAACTCCTCGGTATCTGCTGATCACAGCGGGTCCGGGCGCCGTCCACGGTGTTGCCGGTGCGGGCGCCACGACCCCCGCACCGTATCCTGGCGGCGATCGAGCGCCGGTTCGACGGTTGCCGTCCGCGGCCATCGTCGGGGAGGGCGGCGCATCCGGTCGGCGGCACCGGGTCAGGGTGCGGTTCGACCAGGAACGGCGCCGGACGGCAGCAGGACGGCGGGGGTACGGGCCCGGGGGAACGGCGGCCCGGTCGAGCCGGGTGCCCGACCCGAGCGGCGACCCACGGGGGTGTCGACGCGTTACCTGCGGCCGGTCCCCGGCGTTCAACCCCGCAGGGGGTCGCCGGAGGACGGTGGTGCACGATCGCGGCGACCGCAGCGACGGGCCCGACGCGAGACCGGTCGCGGGCCGTGCCGGACCGGGCTCGCCCCGGCGCATCCGGGCCGGAGCGAGCCTCCGGTACGGGGCGCGCGAACGGACCGGCCTGCGGACCGGCAGCCGTGCCGGGCCGCTCGGCGGGCCCGCCGACGCCCCCGGGGGAGGGGACGCACCGGGCAACGGTCCGCGCGCGGTTCCACGGAGCCGGTGCGACACCGGCAGCAGGACCAGGAAGGACGACGACCACCTGTCGTAGGGAACGACTCGCCGGGTCGCAGGAGAGCAGTACCGGGTGCGGAGACGGACCCGGTCCGGAGCGGCGGCGGTACCGGGCGGTGCCGGGTGCCGCATGGCACGACCCCGCAACGGGTACGGCCGGACACGGCACACCGCCGACGGGACCGGCCCGACGGCACGGCAAGATCAGCACGCGAACGAGCATGCTCGCGGCCCACGGCCTGACCGGCCACCGGACCGCCGAGGGGAGGAGAGTCCGGTGACCGCCATGAGGCCACCACAGGCCATGCCGGCCGAGACCGTGGTCGGCGGCGCGCCGAGACCGGTCGGTCGTCCCGACCAGGGGCCGATCGGCACCGCGTCGGGTATCCCGGGTGCGCCCGGCATGCCCCCGGCCGCACCCGGGATGCCGCCCGGCGCACCGGGTGCGCCCGCGGGCCAGGCCCGACCGGCCGCAGCGCCGCCCCGCCCGCAGCCCGCAGCCATCCACCACGCGGTGCTCTGCGTCAACGCGCCCGCGATGGCGGCGTCCGGCCCCGACGGGCAACTGCGCGGACACGGGTTGCACGGCTTCTACCGGTCCGGCGTCCGGGTGCTGGCCCGGATGGAATTGCGCCTGGGCGGCGTCGAGCCGCTGCCCCTCCAGGGCGCCCTGACGACCGCCGCGCAAGCCCGCTTCATGGGGGCGGTCCGGGTCCCGGGCGACCTCGACCCCGACCCGGCCCTTACCGTCGAACGGCTCCGGCACGCCGACGGCGTCGAGACCGTCACCGTACGCAACAGCGGCAGCCGCCCCGCCCGGCTGCCGCTGGAGATGGCCCTCGGTACCGACCTCGGGCCGGTCGGCGAGATCGCGGCCGGACACCGCCCGCCGGACCTGCCCGGCCAGGTGCAGTCCGCCGGCCTGCGCTGGGCCGGCCCGGGGCACAGCGCCACCGTCTCGGCCAAGCCGTCGCCGCACGCGGTCCTCGCCGGAGCCGGGGTGCTCCGCTGGGACCTGGAGATCCAGCCCGGCGCCCGCTGGTCGGTCGAGCTGCGCATCGAGCTGGAGACGACCGCGCCGGGTCCCCGGCCGCCGGGCGGTCGCGGACCGGGTGTACCGCTGCCGTGGGCCGAGCCCGAGGTGCGCAGCGACGACGCCCGGGCCGAGCTGCTGGTGACGCGCTCGTTGGATGCCCTCGGCGGGCTGCTGTTCGCCGACCCGGACCGGCCCACCGACCTCTACGCCGCCTCCGGGGCCCCGTGGCGGTTCGGGCTCGCTCCGGCGGACGCGCTGTGGGCGGCCAGGCTGACGCTCCCGCTGGGCACCAGGCTCGCCGTCGGCACGCTGCGGGCCCTGGCCCGCCGCCAGCAGCAGCCCCCCGGGCCCGGTCAGGGGGCGGCCGGGCAGGGCGCACCGGGGCGGCGCCCCGACGGCCTGCTGCCCGGCGCCCTCCGGCACGGCGGGCCCGAGCTGCCCCCCACCTGCACGGCGACCGAGGCGACCCTGCTGTTCGTGACGGTGCTGGCCGAGGCCTGGCGCTGGGGCCTGCCCCGGCACGAGGTCGCCGAGCTGCTGCCGACCGCGGAGCGGGCACTCGAAGCCCTGCGCGGGGGCCTGGTCGACGGGTTCGTCACCGACCTGAGCCGCCCGGTGGAGGACCGTGCTGCCCACCCGGTGCCGGCCCGGGCCGAGGTCCAGTCCCAGGCGCACCGGGCCGCTCTGCACGGCGCCGAGCTCCTGGCGGAGTTCGGGCGTCCGGGCGCTGGGGAGTGGCGGGACTGGGCGGCCGACCTGCGCGACCGCTTCCGTGAGCGGTTCTGGGTAGACGACCTCTCCGGCGGGCGTCCGGCCGCGGCGCTCGCCCCGGGCGGGCAGCCGCTGCCCGCGGTGGCCTCCTCCCTCGTCCACCTGCTCGACACCGGGCTCTCCGCCGAGGGCGGTCGGCACGAGAGCCTCCTCGACCGCGAGCAGACCAGGCTGCTGGCCCAGCGCCTGGCCGCGCCGGAACTCGACAGCGGCTGGGGCCTGCGCACCCTGAGCGCCAAGTCCGTCCGGTTCAATCCGCTCGGCCACCGCAGCGGCGCGGTGCGGATCCACGAGACCGCGCTGGCGATCGCCGGGCTGGCCGAGTCCGGGCACGAGAACGAGGCCGGTGCCCTGCTGGAGGGCCTGCTGAGCGCGGCGGCGCACTTCGAGGGCCGCTTCCCCGAGATGTACGCGGGGGAGCAGCGCAGCACCGGCTGCCCGCCGGTGCCGCACCCGGCGGCCTGCCGCCCGGCGGCGCTCTCGGCGGCGGGCGCGGTGCACGCGGTGTTCGCGCTCGCCGGAGTACGGCCGGACGTCCCGGGCGGTCGGGTGCTGGTCCGTCCGGCCAGTACCGCCCCGCTGGGCGAGCTCCAGCTGACCGGTCTGCGGGTCGCGGGCGAGCCCTTCTCGGTGCGGGTCAGCCGGATCGGCGTGGCGATGGTGGAGGAGGCGCCCCCGCAGCTGCAACTGGTCGCCCGCTGACCCTTCGGAGCCGAGCCGTGGGGGTCCGCGCCTCGTCCGTCGGTGCTCGCCGGTCGGTGCTTCGGCGTTCGCCGGCCCGGCGAGTGCGCGCCCCGGCTCCGGGCGTGCGCGGCGGCCGCCGCCGAGCAGCCCTGCGGCCGCCCGCCCGACAGGCCCGGTCCCGCGGCTCGGCGCCGGGCGTTCCGGCCCGCCCGCGTTTCGCACCACCCGGACGCGCCGACCACCCGGACGCACGACACCACCCGGAAGGCCCGGGAGGCCCCTTCTGCCCCCGCCGCCGAGCGGGACGAAGGGGGCTCGATGGTGGCCGAAGGAGCCCGTCGTGCACCGGCCTGTGCTTATCGTCAGAGAGACGACTATGATCGGGTCCATGTCGCGTTATGACCCGTCGGCCTTCCCCCCGTTCGCTGTCACGGTCGACCTGGTGGTGCTGACGGTGCGGGATCACGCGCTGTGTGCCCTTCTGGTCCGCCGGGGCGAGCCCCCCTTCCAGGGCTACTGGGCCCTGCCCGGAGGCTTCGTGCGCCAGGACGAGGGACTGGCCGAGGCCGCTTCCCGGGAGCTGGCCGAGGAGACGGGTCTGCGCGCGCACTCCGCCCCGCTGCACAGCGAGGCCGGCTTCGGGGCGGCGGGCCACGGGGCTGTCGTCCACAGCGGGGTTGCCCACGGCGCCGTTGCGGGCGTCGGCGGTACCCAGGGCGTGGTGAGCCACGGGGTGCCCGGACCGGGGGGCGTGTCCCACGGGCCGGCGGGTGCCGCCACGGCGGGCGCCCACCTCGAACAGCTCGCGACCTACGGCCATCCACAGCGCGACCCCCGGATGCGGGTGGTCAGCGTGGCGTACCTGGTCCTGGCACCTGACCTGCCGACACCCCGTGCGGGTGGGGACGCGAGCGGTGCGCGCTGGGCGCCGGTGAGCGAGCTGCTCGGACAGGCGCCGGTCGACGGCGTCCCGCTGGCCTTCGACCACGGCCTGATCCTGGCCGACGGGGTGGAGCGGGCCCGCTCCAAGATCGAGTACTCCTCGCTGGCGACGGCCTTCTGCCCGACCGAGTTCACCGTCGGCGAGCTGCGCCGGGTCTACGAAGCGGTGTGGGGCGTGGTGCTCGACCCCAGGAACTTCCACCGGAAGGTCACCGGAACGCCCGGCTTCCTGCTGCCCTCCGGCGGGACCACCACCCGTCAGGGCGGTCGCCCGGCCCAGCTGTTCACCCCGGGCGGAGCCACCGTCCTCAACCCGCCCATGCTCCGCCCGGAAGCCTGAGCGGCGGTCGGCCGACTGCCGCCCGGATCCCAGCCGCCCAGCCCCAGGCCCAGACCCCGGCCATCCGGCACTGCAGCCACGAGAACCGCAGTGCCGAGTGCCGAAGCGGCGGGGCGCATGCGCGGGGTGTCACAGGCGCACCGTGCGAGCGCCTTGCCCGGCCTGCCCCTCGCTGCCGGCGCCCCGCCCCGTGACCCCACCGTCGGCCCCGCCGGCACCCGGCCCACCGCCACGGGCTCCCCACCCACCGGCCCGCCACCCCTGCGGCCAGCCGCCCACCCACCGCCACCGACGCGGCTGCCTGCCCGCCCGTCGCAGGATCGGATTGTCCCCTGATCGGGTGAGGTGTGCGGACGGTCGGCCCGCCCCGCTCCCGTAATGCCCGGAATCGCCGTCAACGGCCCCTAATGTGCTGGCGCGGGGGCGAGCGGGCGGAAAGCGCCGACGGTGCCGCAACGTGCGGACCGGGTCGGCCGAGGGCATGGGAGCAGCCAGCGATGATCCAGATCACCGGACTGACCAAGGTGTACCGAAGGGGCGTCCCGCCGACGGTACTCGACCTGACTTTCGACGCCAGGCCCGGCCTGGTGACGGCGCTGCTGGGTCCCGAGGGTTCCGGGAAGTCCACCGCGCTGCGGCTGATGCTGGAACTCGAACGCGGCCAGGGTGTCACGCTGTTCGACGGCCGGACCTACCGTCGGCTGCGCCGTCCGGAGCGTGAGGTCGGCGTCCTGCTGCCCGATCCGGGTCCGGGTTCGGCGGTGGGCGACGGCACTGCCACCGGCCACCCGGGGCGGACGGCCCGCGGACACCTGCGGATGCTGGCCGCGGCGGTCGGCGTCCCGGTCGGCCGTGCCGACGAACTGCTGGAGCAGACCCGTCTGGCCACCGTGGCCGAGCAGCGCCTGCGGGCCTTCTCGCCCGGCATGCACCGGCGGCTGGCCCTGGCTGCCGCCCTCCTCGGAGATCCGCGCACCCTGCTGCTGGACGCGCCCACGGAGGGGCTGTCGCCGCGCAATGTCGAGTGGTTCCACTCCTTCCTGCGCTCCTTCGCGGTGGCCGGCGGAACGGTGCTGGTCACCACCCGCACCCCGCAGGAGGCCGCGCGGCTCGCCGACCGGGTCGTCACCCTCGACCAGGGCCGGCTGATGGCGGACCAGCCGGTGACCGAGTTCCGCCGCACGCGGCTCAGTCCGGAGGTCGCCGTCCGCGGTCCGCAGATGGCGCGGCTCGCCGATCTGCTGGTCGGCCAGGGGGCCGAGGTGCGACGGGACGGCGGGGCGGGGCTCGCGGTGTCCGGCGTCGGCCGGACGGAGATCGGCGAACTGGCCTACCGGCACGGCATCCTGCTCCACGAGCTCGCCGACCGCGTGGTGGAGCAGCCCGCGCCCCGGGCGGTGCTCCCGGCGGCCTCCGGCCGCTCCGGACACCTCCAGGTCCGGCGTCCGGACGTCCGCCGCGGCACGCACCCGGAGACCCGCACGCAGTCGCAGGCGGAGTCCCGCGTGTCGGAGTCCCGTAGGGAGGCCCGCCCGGAGACCCACACGCAGACCCACACGCCGACGTTCGCGGAGCCGCATACGGATGCCCGCACCCAGGTGGACGCCCGCCCCGCCGACCTGCCGACCACGCGCCGTACGGAGGCGGTGCCGGCACCGGCCGCCGACGCGCGGCCCACCGCCGGCACAGCGCTTCCGGTGCCCCTCCCCGTGCCGGCCGCTGCGCCCGTACCGGTGTCCGCGCAGTTCCCCGCGCCGCTGTCGGTCCCGTCCCCGGTGGGGGCAGCCGCGGGGTCGGTCGACGCACCCGGCCCGAGGTCGGCGCCCGACCGGGGCGCCGCTTCGGTCAGGCGCACCGACGAGTCCGACACCTCGCCGACCGTCATGGTGGACCGCCTGTTCCGGAAGAGCGCCACCGATTCGGGCGGCCGCGCGGTATCCGTCCCGGCCCACCGCACGGACGGGGACACCGTCCGGCTCGGCCGGATCAGCCGCCAGGACCCCGGACTCCCCACCGCACCCGCACCCGCCGGCACGCACGGCCCGAGCACCCCCACCCCGAGCACCCCCACCCCGACCGGCACCACCCCGACCGGCACCACCCCCGAGCAGCGGAGCGAGTGACCCGTGCGAGTACTGGCCTATGAGCTGCGGCGTCTGCGCGGCCTGCGTTCGACCTGGCTCCTCCTCGGTGCCGTGCTGCTCTGTGACGCGGTGGTGGCGGCGGTGCTGGCCCACCAGACGCCCGACGGCCCGGTCGGCGGCGCGGCGGGGGTGCGGTTGCTGACGGCGGCGGTGCCGCTGATCCCGCTGCCGTTCGCGGCGCTGGGGGCGGGCGTGCTGGGCGCGCTGTCCTACGGGCACGAGGTGCGCTACCAGGGGCTGGCGGCCTCGCAGGTGTCCTATCTGCGCCGGGTCCGGCTGCTACTGGGCAAGCTGACGGTGGTGGGCGCGGTGGCTGCGGTACTGGCCGTCCTCACGGTGGCGGTGGACGCGGTGGCCGCCCACCTGGCACTGGCACCCGGGGCGACGGTGGCGGCGCTGGCGGACCCGTCCGCCCTGTCGGTCCGGACGTCGGGCCTGCTCGCCCGGGCGGGGCTGTCCGGGCTGGGCGACCTCCCGGCCGTGTTCGCGCCGCTGGCGCTGGGCACCGGCGCCGGTGCCCCTGCGGCGCTGCTGGCCTTCGTCCTGCTCGTGGTGGTGGCGGGGTGGACGGGCGTACTGACGGCGTCGCTGACCCGCAGTGCGGCGGCCGGGATCCTGATGTTGTGTGCGCTGCCGCCGCTGCTGGAGTCGGGAGTGGCGCTGCTGCTGCGCCAGACGGGAGCCGCCTGGCCGGCCCGGGCGGCCGAACTGCTGCCGTTCCAGTCGGGCTTGGAGTGGGCGTACGCCTGGGTGTACCGCGGTGGCCACCGGGTTGCGGACGGACCTGACGGCGGGTCCGCCCTGACGGACCCGGTCCTGCTCGCGGCGGTGGCCTCGCCGGCGGTCGTCCTGCTGGTGCTCGCGCTCCTGCTCCAGGCCCGCCGCCGCGCGCTCTGACCCGAGCCCCGTCCCGGCGTCCCGGCGTCCCGGCGTCCCGGCGCCCCCCGCGCCGCCCCCGCACCGCAGAGCTCCCCGCCCCCGCACCGCCCGGCGTTCCGCACCGGCCCTCCCCGCTCCTCCCCGCTCCTCCCCGCGCCTGCCCCAACTGCGGTGCGGGGAGGGCCGGGGCGGCGGTTCGCCAAGATCGACCAGCAGTGACCGTATTGAGCGTTTCTTCCTGATAAGAAGTCAATTATCCAGTCACGGTCGATCACCCTTTCGTGTGCTTTTCACGAGAATTCTCAAGCTGCGGCCGCCGATCGCCGACAAAGGAGCTGTGAGTACCCTTGCGCACCCCACCATGACCAACGCCCGTACCGCCGACGGCGCCATCCACGGCACCGGCCACGGCGATCTGGACCGCTTCTCGTACGCCGACCGGCCCGTGCCGCCCCCGCCCCGCTGGGAGGGCGCCGAGTCCGACCTCGTCCGGGTCGGCCGCAAGACCACCAGCAGCCGGGGCCGCGGGCTGCACGGCCAGCTCGTGCAGCAGCTCGGCCAGATGATCGTCTCGGGGGACCTCGGCGCCGACCGCCCGCTCGTCCCCGAGGAGATCGGCCAGCGGTTCGAGGTGTCCCGCACCGTCGTCCGGGAGTCGCTGCGCGTGCTGGAGGCCAAGGGCCTCGTCAGCGCCCGGCCGAACGTCGGCACCCGGGTCCGCCCGGTCGGCGACTGGAACCTGCTCGACCCGGACATCATCGAGTGGCGCGCGTTCGGCCCGCAGCGCGACGAGCAGCGCCGGGAGCTCTTCGAGCTGCGCTGGGCGATCGAGCCGCTGGCGGCCCGGCTCGCCGCGGGGCACGGCCGGGAGGACGTCCAGCAGCGGCTGGTCGAGCTGACCGAGATCATGGGCCACGCCGCCGCCCAGGCCGACCTCTCGACCTACTCGCGGGCCGACGCCGAGCTGCACGCGCTGGTCCTGCAGATGGCCGGGAACCGGATGCTGGAGCACCTCTCCGGCATCGTCTCCTGCGCCCTCCAGGTCTCCGGCGGCCCCGGCACCACCTGCGAGCGGCCGTCCGAGTCGTCGGTCAGCCTGCACGCCCGGCTGGTGGACGCGCTCGGTACCGGCGACGGTACGGCGGGCGAGGCCGCGATGCGGGCGCTGCTCACCGTGCACCCGGAGATCGAGCCCTCCGTCCCCGCCCCGCGGGAGCACTGAGCCGACCCGCGCCCGCCCCGCACCCCGCCACCCCGTGACCGCCACCCGGCCCCCGGCTGCACCCCACGCGCAGCCGGGGGCCGCCGCACACCACCGGTCGCCCCGCCCGACCCCGCGCCGCAGCCACCCCCTCACCCGCCCCGGAGCCCCGCCCGCCCCGGCCCCGCCCGCCCCGGTACCTCGCTGGGCCCCGGCTCCCACCCGACCCAGCGCCGAGTTCGTCCGCCCCCGCACCGAGATCCGCCACCGCCCTGCACCCGACCCCACCCCCGACCACGAGGCCCCCGACCACCCCGCCCCTGCCCCCGCCTCCGATCGCCCCGACCACCGCCCCACTCGACCCCCGCCCACCTCCCCCGAGGGGTTTTCGCTCGCGATGCGGCACGATGGAAGCGGCCCCCGTTGTGGCGGACGGACCCCGCGCGACCCCTGCGGAGGATCCGACGCCACCCCGGCGGATCCCGGCGAGCACCGGCCGAACCCGGTGTGACCCGCGACACGAAGGCCATGCGTAACACTTGACGGGTAGCAGCGATGTGTACGGAGCGGAAGCAGCTCCGGAATACCCCAACATGTCAGAATGCTGTGTTGGTGTGCGGCGCTGCTGCCGTCCTGCAAACCCAGTCCTGAAGCCCGAGTCGGTCGGAATCGACACCGCGCGCCCGGCGCGCGATCTCCTTCCCCGCCCGCTCGGGCGGCCGGTACGGGTTTCGAGTCCACTCATCGTCCGAGAGGTTGTTCGTGTCGGCCAGCACATCCCGTTCGCTCCCCCCCGAGATCGCCGAGTCCGCGGCTCTCCTGGCGCTCATCGAGCGGGGCAAGGCCCAGGGGCAGATCGCCGGTGACGACGTGCGTCAGGCCTTCGAGGCGGACCAGATCCCGGTCACCAAGTGGAAGAACGTCATGCGCAGCCTCAATCAGGTGCTGATTGAGGAGGGCGTGGACCTCATGGTCAGCGCGGCCGAGCCGGCCGGTGCCAAGCGCAAGAGCGTCGCGGCCAAGAGCCCCACCAAGCGCACCGCCACCAAGGCGGTCACCACGCGGACCCCGTCCGCCCCCACCAAGCCCCCGGTGCGGATCGCGCCCGGTGCCCCGGTCGCCGCCCCGGTGGCGGTCCCGGCCGCCGCGGCCCCGGTCAGCACCGTGTCCGCCGAGGTCCCGGTCGAGGGCTCGGTCGCCGGCGTCGCCGAGGCGAAGGCCCCGGCGAAGAAGGCCGCCGCTCCGGCGAAGAAGGCCGCGGCCAAGAAGACCGCTGCCCCGGCGAAGAAGACGGCCGCCAAGAAGACCACCGCCGCCAAGGGCGGCAAGGGCGACGAGGAGCTGCTCGGCGAAGAGGAGCTGCTGGAGGACGTGGCGCTGCCCGGCGACAAGCCGGGTACCGAGGGCGAGGCCGGCGGTCCGGAGGAGGAGTCGGAGGGCTTCGTCCTCTCCGACGACGACGAGGACGACGCGCCCGCGCAGCAGGTCGCGGTCGCCGGTGCCACCGCCGACCCGGTCAAGGACTACCTGAAGCAGATCGGCAAGGTCCCGCTGCTCAACGCCGAGCAGGAGGTCGAGCTCGCCAAGCGCATCGAGGCCGGCCTCTTCGCGGAGGACAAGCTCAGCGCCGCCGACAAGCTCGCCCCCAAGCTCAAGCGCGAGCTGGAGATCATCGCCGAGGACGGCCGCCGCGCCAAGAACCACCTGCTGGAGGCCAACCTCCGCCTGGTGGTCTCGCTGGCCAAGCGCTACACCGGTCGCGGCATGCTCTTCCTGGACCTCATCCAGGAGGGCAACCTCGGTCTGATCCGTGCGGTCGAGAAGTTCGACTACACCAAGGGCTACAAGTTCTCCACCTACGCGACGTGGTGGATCCGCCAGGCGATCACCCGCGCGATGGCCGACCAGGCCCGCACCATCCGTATCCCGGTGCACATGGTCGAGGTCATCAACAAGCTGGCCCGCGTCCAGCGCCAGATGCTCCAGGACCTGGGCCGCGAGCCCACCCCGGAGGAGCTGGCCAAGGAGCTCGACATGACCCCGGAGAAGGTCATCGAGGTCCAGAAGTACGGCCGCGAGCCCATCTCGCTGCACACCCCGCTGGGTGAGGACGGCGACAGCGAGTTCGGTGACCTGATCGAGGACTCCGAGGCGGTCGTCCCGGCCGACGCGGTCTCCTTCACCCTGCTCCAGGAGCAGCTGCACTCGGTGCTGGACACCCTGTCCGAGCGCGAGGCGGGCGTAGTCTCGATGCGCTTCGGCCTGACGGACGGTCAGCCGAAGACGCTGGACGAGATCGGCAAGGTCTACGGGGTCACCCGTGAGCGCATCCGCCAGATCGAGTCCAAGACGATGTCGAAGCTGCGCCACCCGTCGCGTTCCCAGGTGCTGCGCGACTACCTGGACTGATCCGGTCCAGTAACTGCACCAGTCGTAACGGCGAGGCCCGGAGCACACCGCTCCGGGCCTCGCCGCATGCGCGGGTGCGATCCGCGAGCCGGTCGGCGAGCCCGGTCGGCCCGCCCGCCTGCGCCCGTCCGCGACCGACGGAGCCCGCTGTGACCGACGGCACCCCCTGCGTCTGCGGGCACCCCACGGTGCCTGACGCCACCCCTCGCCCGCTGGCCCCACCCCCTGCGGCCGACTGCGTCAGCGGGCGGGTGCTGGTTGTCGCTCGTCCGGGTGGCTGTCGGCCGGGAGCCGGTCGCGTACGGTAGTGGTTCGCCTACGCTGTGCCGGTTGCCTGCTGCCGAGCCAACCTGGAGACACGGTGCTGCCCTACCCGGACCGCGTGGACCTGCCGATTGCCGTCCCGCCACCGGCCCGGCTCGGCGACGGTGCCGGGCGCGCGAACCGCCGCCCCGGTCGCCGCCGGGCGGCCGTCCTGGCCCTGCTGGCCGCACTGCCCGTGCAACTGCTGGTGGTGGGGGCCGCGGCGCCGGCGGAGGCGCAGCGGCGGGTGGTCGGCGGTACGGCGGTGTCGACGAAGGACCACCCGTGGATGGTGGCGCTCTCCAGCCGCCGGCTGTTCGGCAGCGGCCGCTCCGGCCAGTTCTGCGGGGGTGCGCTGCTCACGCCGACCAAGGTGATCACGGCGGCGCACTGCTTCTACGACGAGTCCTCGGGCAAGCGGGTCGAGCGCCCGGGGCTGACGGCCGTGCTGGGCCGGGACGACCTGCGGGGTTCGGCCGGGCGCGAGGTGGAGGTGCGGTCGGTGGTGGTCCACCCCGCGTACGACTTCCACACCAACATGAACGATGTGGCGGTGCTCACCCTCGCCGATCCGCAGCCGACCCGGCCGGTGATCCGGACGGTCGGCCAGGGCGAGACCGGGCCGTACGCGGCGGGCACGCCGGCGCGTGTCTACGGCTGGGGGGACACCGTCGGCAACGGTAGTTACTCGCCCACGCTGCGCGGGGTGGAGGTGCCGATCGTCTCGGACCAGGCGTGCGTCCGTGCGTACCCGGGTGGGGCGGATGGCCGCTTCGAGGCCCGGGGCATGGTGTGCGCGGGGCACGAGCAGGGCGGCAAGGACGCCTGCCAGGGGGACAGCGGCGGGCCGCTGGTCGTCGACGGCCGACTGGTCGGCCTGGTGTCCTGGGGGACGGGTTGCGCGGAGGCGGCCCACCCGGGCGTTTACACCCGGATCGCCTCGGTGGCGGACTGGGTGCGCTCGGTGGTCTGACGCCGGAGGCGGCCGTCCGGATCCAGAGAGCCCCGATCCAGCGGGCCCCGATCCAGTAGCCCCGGATTCAGCCGCCCAGAATGCATTGAGAGCCGGGTGCAGTGGAGCCGGATCCGCGGCGGCCCCGGATGCAGCGGAGCCGGGCGGCGGGCCCCCGAAGGGACTCGCCGCCCGGCCCGACGGTCGCGCAGAGTGCGCGACCGAACACAGCTCGACGCTGGTTCTGCTGCTGAGGCGCCTGGATCAGCGCTCGTCGTCGGAGGCCGTGTTGCTCGTGCCGCCGAGCCGGCCGGTCTCGTCCTGTATCTCCACGGCGATCTTCTTGAGCTCGGGCTCGAACTTCCGGCCGTGATGGGCGCAGAAGAGCAGCTCGCCGCCGCTGGCGAGTACGACGCGCAGGTAGGCCTGGGCGCCGCAGCGGTCGCAGCGGTCAGCCGCGGTGAGCGGGCTCGCAGGTGTCAGAACAGTAGTCACGTCGCCTCTTCTCTAGCTCGACGAGCTGTCGTACCAGGGTCAACATCCAACCAGGCCGAAAACGTTCCCGCTCGTGGCTTTTCTTCTCTGAGGATTCTGCTGTGTTGATGAGGACGTGCCCCGGGGGCCGGTGGTTCATGCGTACCGAATCCCAGGATCCGCCCATCGCTCGAACGCCCGATCGGGACCGGGTGCGAGGTCCGCGTAGCATAATCCTCTGCTGGGTTGGAGCATAAGCCCCGTCCCAGGCCCCGGTAGCCTGCATAACGGCAGTTCCGGAGCCTGCGGCCGGGCCCACGGTCCGCCAGGACCGGTGGTACCGGGAGGAGATGGCGCCCCGGCGGCCCCGATCCCGCGGAGGCCTTGTTCGCGCAGCGCGTACAAGCTGCGCGGGACCGGCTCTCCGTGCTGTGCACCCTGCGCAGGGGTGTACATACGGAGTGGAACGGATGTCGGTCCGCTGTGCTGGACTGGAACGACCGGTGCCGGTACGGGCCGGGCGGCGCCGGACCGCACCGGCCCCACCGAGCGACGAGACAGAACTTCACCGAGGAGAGTGCCGCGTGAGTGCCGAAACGACCGTGCCGTCCGCACTGCTGGCCGGCGACGACGGTTCCAACTACACCGCTCGGCACCTGCTCGTCCTGGAGGGCCTGGAGGCGGTCCGCAAGCGCCCCGGCATGTACATCGGCTCGACCGACAGCCGCGGCCTGATGCACTGCCTCTGGGAGATCATCGACAACTCGGTCGACGAGGCGCTCGGCGGCTACTGCGACCGCATCGAGGTGGTCCTGCACGACGATGCCTCCGTCGAGGTCCGCGACAACGGCCGCGGCATCCCGGTGGACGTCGAGCCGAAGACCGGGCTGTCCGGCGTCGAGGTCGTCATGACCAAGCTGCACGCCGGCGGCAAGTTCGGCGGCGGCTCCTACGCGGCCTCCGGCGGTCTGCACGGCGTCGGCGCCTCCGTGGTGAACGCGCTCTCGGCCCGTCTGGACGTCGAGGTCGACCGCAGCGGCCACACCCACGCGATCAGCTTCCGGCGCGGCACCCCGGGCATCTTCACCGAGAGCGGCCCCGACGCGCCGTTCGAGCCCGCGAACGGCCTCGCCAGGGCCCGCAAGGTCCCGAAGACCCGCACCGGCACCCGGATCCGCTACTGGGCCGACCGGCAGATCTTCCTCAAGGACGCCCGGCTCTCCCTGGAGCACCTGCACAACCGCGCCCGGCAGACCGCCTTCCTCGTCCCCGGGCTGACCATCGTCGTCCGTGACGAGCGGCTCACCGAGAGCGAGAAGGTCGAGGAGAGCACCTTCCGCTACGACGGCGGCATCGCCGAGTTCTGCGACTTCCTCGCCCCCGACAAGCCGATCTGCGACGTGCTGCGGCTGCACGGCGAGGGCACCTTCAAGGAGACCGTGCCCGTCCTGGACGAGCTCGGCCACATGACGCCCACCGAGGTCACCCGCCACCTCGGCGTGGACATCGCGCTGCGCTGGGGCGCCGGCTACGACACCACGCTGCGCTCCTTCGTCAACATCATCGCCACCCCCAAGGGCGGCACCCACGTCACCGGCTTCGAGCGCTCGCTCGCCAAGACCGTCAACGAGGCGCTGCGCTCGGCCAAGCTGCTGCGCGTCGCCGAGGACGACGTCACCAAGGACGACGCCACCGAGGGCCTGACCGCGGTGGTCACCGTCCGGCTGGCCGAGCCGCAGTTCGAGGGCCAGACCAAGGAGGTGCTCGGCACCTCGGCGGCCAACCGGATCGTCGCGGCGGTCGTCGCCAAGGAGCTCAAGGCCTTCCTGACCTCCGCCAAGAAGGACGAGAAGCTCCAGGCCCGCGCCGTGCTGGACAAGGTCGTCGCCGCGGCCCGCACCCGGGTCGCCGCGCGTCAGCACAAGGAGGCGCAGCGCCGGAAGACCGCGCTGGAGACCAGCTCGCTGCCGGCCAAGCTCGCCGACTGCCGCAGCGACGACGTCGACCGCAGCGAGCTCTTCATCGTCGAGGGCGACTCTGCGCTCGGCACCGCGAAGCTGGCCCGCAACTCCGAGTTCCAGGCGCTGCTGCCGATCCGCGGCAAGATCCTCAACGTGCAGAAGGCGTCCGTGAGCGACATGCTCAAGAACGCCGAGTGCGCGGCGATCATCCAGGTGATAGGGGCCGGCTCCGGCCGCACCTTCGACATCGACCAGGCTCGCTACGGCCGGGTCATCTTCATGGCCGACGCCGATGTCGACGGCTCGCACATCCGCTGCCTGCTGCTGACCCTCTTCCAGCGCTACATGCGGCCGATGGTCGAGCAGGGCCGGGTGTTCGCCGCGGTGCCGCCGCTGCACCGGATCGAGCTGACCAACCCCAAGCGCGGCCAGGAGAAGTACCACTACACCTACTCCGACTCCGAACTGCGCTCCACGCTGCTGGAGTTCCAGCGCAAGGGGCTGCGCTGGAAGGACCCGATCCAGCGCTACAAGGGTCTCGGCGAGATGGACGCCGACCAGCTGGCGGAGACCACCATGGACCCGCGCCACCGCACGCTGCGCCGGATCAACCTGGGCGACCTGGAGCAGGCGGAGAAGATCTTCGACCTGCTGATGGGCAACGACGTCGCCCCGCGCAAGGAGTTCATCGTCGACTCGGCGGCCACGCTGGACCGCTCGCGGATCGACGCCTGACGCCCCGCCCTTCGCCCCACCTGACGCTCCGTCGGGCCGTGTGCGCCCCCGCTCCGGGACCTCCCGGGGCGGGGGCGTCGGCGTTCACCGGCTCGCAGTTCACCGGGTCGCAGCAGTAGTCGTACCGGCGTCGGTGGGATGATCTGTCAGGAGCTGTCACCTTATTGAGTGAACGTATCTGCTGCCGGGCTCGGGGGCGTGCGCAGACGACCATCATGGTGCGGTCAACAGCGCCCTCCGGCCCAGGAGCAGCCGTGCCGCACCAGCAGACGAGTGGTCCCGCCCAGGGGCACAGACCCGATTCGCCGCCCCCCGGGACCGATCCCGCCGACCGGGGGAACGCCCGCGCCGACGCCCACGCCCGCGCCGACGCCGGCGGCGTCGAGGTCTACCGCTCGGTCCAGGAGAGCCAGGCGTTCCAGGAGATCCGTCGCAGCTACCGGGCCTTCGTCTTCCCGACCAGCGGGGCCTTCCTGGGCTGGTACCTGCTGTACGTCGCGGCCCAGGCCGCCGCCCCGGACATGATGCGCAGCCGGGTCGTCGGCCCGCTCAACGTCGCCTGGCTGCTGGGTCTGCTGCAGTTCGCCTCGACGTTCCTGCTGGCCTGGCTCTACGCCCGCAACGCCCGTACCAAGCGCGACCGCGCGGCCCTGGAGCTGCGCTGGGACACCCAGGACCAGCTGCGATGAGAACCGCCACCCCGCCGCCCGTCGCGCCCGCCGGCGACCACCACGGCCTGGCCGTGCTGCTGTTCGCGGTCGTCGTCCTGGTCACCCTCGGCATCACCCTCTGGGTCGGCCGGCGCGGCCACGCCGCCGAGGACTTCTACGCCGGCGGGCGGGACTTCAGCCCGCTGCAGAACGGCTTCGCGCTCTCCGGCGACTACCTGTCCGCCGCCTCCTTCCTGGGCGTCGCCGGGCTGATCGCCCTCTACGGCTACGACGGGGTGCTGTACAGCGTCGGCTTCCTGGTCGCCTGGCTGGTGGTGCTGATGCTGGTCGCCGAACTGGTCCGCAACGCCGGCCGCTACACCCTGGCCGACGTGCTGGCGCTGCGGTTGCGGCGGCGCAAGGTCCGCGCGGCGGCGGGCGGGGCCAGCGTCGTCGTGACGCTGCTCTACCTGGTGGCCCAGATGGTCGGGGCGGGCAGTCTGGTCGCCCTGCTGCTGGGCACCGACAGCGGCGCGGCCAGGACCTGGACCATCGTCGGCGTCGGCGCCCTGATGATCGTCTACGTGACGGTCGGCGGGATGCGCGCCACCACCTGGATCCAGATCGTCAAGGCCTGCCTGCTGATGGCCGGTTCGGTCCTGCTCACCGTGCTGCTGCTGGTGCGCTTCCACGGGGACGTCCCCGAGCTGATGCGCCAGGCCGCCGACCACAGCGGGGCGGGCCGGCGCTACCTCGAACCGGGCCTCAAGTACGGGGGCAGCGCGGTCAGCCGGCTGGACTTCTTCAGCCTCGGCCTGGCGCTCGTGCTGGGCACCGCCGGGTTGCCGCACATCCTGTCGCGGTTCTACACCGTGCCCACCGCGCGGGCCGCCCGGCGCTCCACGATCTGGGCGATCGGCCTGGTCGGCGGCTTCTACCTGATGGCCATCCTGCTCGGCCTCGGAGCCACCGCCCTGGTCGGCTCGGCGGACGTCCGGGCCGCCAACCCGGCAGGGAACACCGCCGTGCCGCTGCTGGCCCTGGTGCTCGGCGGCGGCAACGGCAGCACCGGGGGAGTGCTGCTGTTCGCGCTGATCTCGGCGATCGCCTTCGCCACCATCCTCGCGGTGGTCGCCGGGCTGACCCTGGCCTCCTCGGCCGCCTTCGCGCACGACCTCTGGGCGGGCGCCTGGCGGGGCCGGCCCCGGCGGGGCGGGCGCACCGGGGTCCCGCGGCCGCGGAGTACGGGCGGTGCGGGCGCCGAGCACGAGGAGGTGGGGGTGGCGCGGATCGCGGCCGTGGCGATCGGCGCGCTCGCGATCGCGCTCAGCCTCTTCGCCCAGCAGCTGAACGTGGCCTTCCTGGTCGGTCTGGCCTTCGCGGTCGCGGCCTCGGCCAATCTGCCGGTGCTGCTCTACAGCCTGTTCTGGCGCCGGTTCACCACGAAGGGCGCGGTCTGGTCGGTGTACGGCGGGCTGGTGCCTGCGGTCCTGCTGGTCGTGTTCTCGCCGGTGGTCTCGGGCAGCCCCACGGCGCTGTTCCCCGGGGTGGACTTCCACTGGTTCCCGCTGGAGAACCCCGGTCTGGTCTCCATCCCGCTCGGCTTCCTGGCCGGCTGGGTCGGCACCGTCACCTCGCCGGAGCCCGCCGACCCGGACCGCTACGCCGAGCTGGAGGTCCGCGCGCTCACCGGGACGGGCGCGGTCTGACCCGGGACCCCGGAACCCCGGAACTCCGGAACTCCGGACCATGGAACCCGGATCCCCGGGCGCCGGGTGCGGGGGCGTCAGCGCTCCCGCACCGCGACCACGTCCATCCGCGACGGCAGGCCCGCCGCCTTGCCGCAGCTCTCCGGGCGGGCCGGCTCGCTGACCGCCTCGGCCACCTCGACGTCCCAGCCCCGGCCGTCCCGGTGCCGGACGCCGATCAGCCAGCGCCCCGCGGCGGCCTCCTGCCGGTCCAGCGTCAGCACGTCCAGCCGGGTCTCGCCGGTCGCCAGGCGCACCGCGTGCTCGGCGGCCTGCCCCGGACGCGCCCAGCCCGAGCAGCCCCGCGACCACTCCGGCACCAGGTGGCCGGAGGCCGTCGCGGAGAGCACCTCCTTGGCGCTCTCCGGGGTCAGCCGCCCGTAGGCGTAACCGCCCGGCAGCACCAGCATGGTGGGGGAGAAGCGGTGCCCGCCGAGGTGCGTCACCTCCCACACCTCGCTGTGGCCCGCGGACACCAGCTGGGCGGCCAGCGGGCGGCCCAGCAGGGCGCAGCAGCGGTCCCGGCGGCCGTTGGTGCACACCAGGGCCACCGGGCCGCCGACGTGCTCGGTGCCGAAGCCGCCGTGGTCGCCGGCGCCGAGCGCCGCGAAGTCCAGGGCCAGCAGGTCGGCCGGGTCCGCCACCGAGCCCCGCCGCACCCACCCGCGGCCGGGTACCGCGTGCGCGACGATCACCTCGTGGCGGGCGGTCGGGAGGCAGTCCGCGTGCCGGCCGGGCCGCCGGATCAGGGCCACCCGCACGCCCGTGCCCTCGGCCGCCGCTTCCAGGGCGCGGCCGGTCACGGCGTCGAGGTGGCTCTCGACCGGCGCCTTCGCGCCCCAGGGTCCGTTCTGCTCCAGCAGCAGCCAGGTGGTCGCCGTGGCCGCGGTGGCGGCGAGCGGCTCGGCGAGTTCACGCGACAGCGTGGTGCAGGTGCTCACGAAGGCCAGGCTACCCTCGCCGGCTCAACCGAAGGCGGCCCTGACCCTGCCGTCCGGGGTGTCGCTCCGCCGGAGCCCGAGTCCCGCCGGAGGCCGCGCCGCCGCCCCGTCGCCCGGCCCGTTGCCCGCCTGGTCGCCCGCGGCGCCGGCAGCGACCGCGGCAGGGTTTGCGGCAGGACCGGTCGGGAGGTCGGCGAACTCCAGGTGGATGCTGCGGACGAGGTCGGCGAACAGCTCCGAGTACAGCTCCCAGTCCTGGGTGCAGGGCGTGCTCAGCTCCATGGACAGCAGCTGCCGGCCGTTCGGCAGCGGCAGGTGCACCTGGATCACCGAGGTGCTCAACAGCTCGCCGGCGACCCGGTTCTGCACCGCGTCGACCAGCACCGCCGCCCGCCCGGCGGGCAGGTCCACGGTGGTCACCTCGGCGTCCGGACGGGCCGTCGCCAGCGCGGCGACGGACCGCTCCACCGCCTCCTCCGGGCGCACCCCGCCGAGCGGCTGCACCGAGGCCACCACCGAGGCGGTGCTCGCCCGGCCCTCGACCTCGGTCAGGCAGAGCCCGGCGTAGATCACCCCCGCCCCGGCCATCGGCGGGATCAGCTCGGACAGCAGCATCGCCCAGCCCATCCGGGTCTCGTCCGGCTCGGACGGCAGCACCTCGCACACCAGCTCCCAGAGCTGCTCCGCGACCTCGTCCTCGGTGCCCAGCACCGGCACCTCGTGGAAGGCGAGCGGGGTGACGAAGCGGATCTGCAGATCCGGGTCGGGGGAGTGCGCATCGACGGCAGTCACGTCCACCGCTTCGACCTTTCCGTGGTGTCCAGCCAGGACGGCAGCCGCGGTACGGCGAGCCCGCACCGGTGGGCGTGTTCGAGGAGCGCGACGTAACCGACCGCGCGGGCCCGCAGGCCGCTGCGCGCCCGCGCCACCAGGGTGGCCGTGAGCCGGACGGCCGAGCCGAGTGCCACCGCGCCGAACAGGCCCGCCGCCACCAGCGCCGCCCGCGCCCCGCCGCCGCCCCCGGCCGCCGCTCCGGCGACCGCCGCGTCCGGGCGCAGCGTGGCCGCCACGAACAGCGCGCCGCCCGCCGCCAGCAGCGCGGCGATCAGCACCGCGATGTGGAACGTCACCCGGCGCCAGGCGCGCCGCTGCTCGGCCAACAGCGCCCGGACAGCCGGCTCGTCGAGGTAGTCGATCCCGTGGCGGGCGCCCAGCCCGGTCGCGTACTCGCGCAGCACGGGGTGCCCGGCCACCGCGGCCACCGGGACGAACGGCCGCGGGCCGTCCCCGTCCGGGTCCTCGGGGCCGCCGAGGGCCCGGGCCCGCTCGGCGCTCCACTCCGGCGGCACCCGGACCGGCGCGGTGCGCTCCCGGGCCAGCTCCAGCAGCCCGGTGTACGCGACGAAGTGCGCGAACGCCTCCCGCCGGCCCCGGCCCTGCCGGTAGCCCGCCACCCAGACCAGCACCCCGACCGGCACCGCCAGACAGGCCGCCACCAGCCCGGCCAGCTGCCCGGCGGACGGCGCCGGGCCGAGGCCCGCCCCGAGCACGCCCGCGACCACCGCACCGCCCAGGACCAGGATCCCGCCCGCCTCGTCGTGCCAGCCGCCGGCGCCGCGCAGCCGCTCGTGGCGCCGCACGACGTCCCGCGCGGTCGCGTCGTCCAGCAGATCGATGCCGTACAGCGCGCGGACGCCCTGCGCGGCCTCGGCGACCTCGGGGATCGCCGCGAGTTCCCGCCCCGACAACGGCAGTTCCCCGGAGGGCGGTTCGGGCCGGGCCCGGTGCTCGGTCATGGCTCCCCGCTCAGGCGACGGCGCGCAGGAAGGGGCTCGCGGACGGGCGCACCGCCGCCGCGGGCGCCGTCGGCGAAGCCTGCTCGGAGCGCTCGGCGGCGTCCTTCGCCAGCGCCAGCTCCAGCGTGAACGCCTTCACCGGCAGGGTGATGTTCCGCGGGTCCACCCCCTCGTAACCGAAGCGCCGCAGACCCGCGTTGATGCCCTTGGTGCTCAGCGGGTTGGCGGTCATCTCGAACAGGCCGCTGCCGGCCGCCCGGGTCCGCTCGCCCAGCCCCGCGCCCCGGCTCAGCCGGACCGGCGCGGCCAGGTTCATGGCTGGCGCCTTCACCAGCTTGTTGACCGCCCCCGCGCCGTACACCTTCGGCGCGGTGCGTCCGGCCGTCGCGAAGCCCTTGATCGCCCCGACCCCGGGGATCACGCCGAGCGTGTCCACCCCGATGTCCAGCCAGGAGACGTCCTTGCCGCGGCTCTTGCCCACCCCGTGGCCGATCAGCGCACCGGCGCTGGTCAGCATCGCGGCGCCGCCCAGCACCGCCGCGCCCGCCTGGCCGACCACCGGGATCCAGGAGATCGACAGGGCCGCGATCGCCAGCCCCGCCGACACCCGCGACAGCAGGTCGGCGTGCTCGACCAGGAAGTCCAGCGAGCCCTCCCAGGCCTGCTTGGCGCCGTCCAGCAGCCGCTTGAACACGCTCGGGTCCGGCGGGTGGTTCTCCGCCGCCTCCAGCACCGCCCGGGCCGCGGCCTCGGCCTTCTGCCGGTGGTCCTCCAACTGGCGGCGGGCCCGCGCGACGACCTCCTCCAGCTGCCGCCGGCTGCGCGCCCCGGCGTCCTGGGCCGCCTCGAAGCGCGCCTGCGCCCGCTCCAGCGCCCCGGCCGGCGCCTGCGCGTCCGGGCGGCCGTACGCGGTCACGGCCCGGCCCAGGTCCGCGGCCTCCGCGTCCGCCTGCGCCACCCGGCCGCGCAGCTCGACCGCCTCGGACTCCATCGCACCCCCGGCGGTGACCATCCCCGCCAACTGGGTGTGCCAGGTCTTCAGCGCCAGCGAACACGCCGCCATCGAACGGTGGCCCTGGTCCAGGTACTTCGGCAGCTCACCGAGCCGCTTCGCGAACTTCTCCGCGGCCTCGCCCTCCCAGCCGCCGCCGGCCGTGCCGACCGCCGCCAGGGCGTGCCGCAACTCCTCCAACTCCCGGGCCACGGAGTCCACATCCGCGTACATCCGGGCGATCGCCCCGGGATCCCCCGGTGCCGGGCAGAAACCGAGGCCCGGCCAGTTCTGGTCGCTCATACCGTCCGCACTCCCCCTGCTGCGCCGCGACTCAGGTCGCGAGTCCCCCGGCGACGGCCTGCTCGGTCTCCCCGTACGCCTTCAGCGTCGCGTCGAGGCCCTCCCGCAGCCCGGTGGCGAGCCGGGCCATCCGGCCGATGCCGTCGTGCCACTCCTCCTCGAACTCCCGGACCGCGGAGTCCAGTCGGGACGAGCCCGTCTGCCCGCCGCGCCCCAGGCTCTCCAGGCGCTCGGCCACCGAGCCCATCCGCTCGCCGCACTCGCCGAGCTGCCGCGACACCGTCCGCATCCGCGCCAGGTCGATCCTGAAGCTGTCGCCCACCGGTCCGCCCCCACGTCCGTCCGTCGAAAACCGCTGGCGCGAATCTAGCCCATGGGGTGTCAGAACTCCCAGGCGCACCCCGTGTTGCACCGCCCGGCGGGGAGCGCACGGGTGCCGGGGACGGCGCAGGGGCGCCGGACCGGCGTCCGACACCCCTGCACCCGCCGCGCGCCGCTCCCGCTACGCCGGACCGGCCACCACCGCGACCGGCGTGGTCACCGGCGTGCCCGAACCGTCACGGCGCGGATCCCGCTCCGGCAGCTCCACCGGAGCGCCCTTCGCCGTCGCCGCCCGCGCCGGGGCCGCACCCGCCCACGCGAACGCCAGCCCGTCCTCGCCGCGCAGGAACCGCTGGCAGCGCACCCCGCCCGTCGCCCGGCCCTTGCGCGGGTACAGCTCGAACGGCGTCACCTTCCACGAAACCTGCTCCGAACCGCTCAGCGTGTCCGACGCCGCCGCCACCGAGACGACCACCGCGTCCACCGCCGGGTCCACCGCCGTGAAGGACAGCACCCGCGCCCCGTCCGACAGCTTGATCCCCGCCATACCGCCCGCCGGACGGCCCTGCGGACGCACCTGGCCCGCCGGGTAGCGCAGCAGCTGGGCGTCCGAGGTGATGAAGACCAGGTCCTCCTCGCCGGTCCGCAGCTCCACCGCGCCCACCAGCTCGTCACCCTCCTTGAGGGCGATCACCTCGAACTCGTCCTTGTTCGCCGGCCACTCCGGCACCACCCGCTTCACCACGCCCTGCACCGTGCCCAGCGCCAGCCCCGGCGAGGACTCGTCCAGCGTGGTCAGCGCCAGCACCCGCTCGCCGTCCTCCAACTGCAGGAACTCGCCGACCGCGGCCCCGCCCGCCAGCGACGGCGACGGGGTCGGCGGCAGCGCCGGCAGGTCGATCACCGGCAGCCGCAGCACCCGGCCCACCGACGTCACCACACCCACGTCCGCCCGCGCCGTCGCCGGCACCGCCGACACGATCACATCGTGCTTCGCCCGCTTCTCCGACACCTCGAACGGCTCGCCGTCCGCCGTCCGCGCCAGCAGACCCGTCGACGACAGCAGCACCCGGCACGGGTCGTCCGCCACCTCCAGCGGCACCGACAGCGCCGCCGACGGCACCGCCCCCGCCTCCAGCAGCACCGTCCGCCGCTCCGTCCCGAACTGCTTCGCCACCGCGCCCAGCTCGCCCGACACCACGCTGCGCAGCTTGGCGTCCGACTCCAGGATCTCCGTCAGCTCCGCGATCTCGCGGTTCAGCTTTGCCTGCTCCTCCTCCAGCTCCACCCGGTCGAACCGGGTCAGCCGGCGCAGCGGGGTGTCCAGGATGTACGCGGTCTGCACGTCCGACAGCCCGAAGCGCTCCATCAGGCGCTCCTTCGCCTGCGCCGCGTTGTCGCTGGACCGGATGATCGCAATGACCTCGTCGATGTCGACCAGCGCCACCAGCAGGCCCTCGACCAGGTGCAGCCGCTCCTGGCGCTTGCGCCGCCGGAAGTCGCTGCGCCGCTTCACCACCGTGAACCGGTGATCGACGTAGACCTCCAGCAGCTCCTTCAGCCCCAGCGTCAGCGGCTGGCCGTCCACCAGCGCCACGTTGTTGATGCCGAAGGTCTCCTCCATCGGCGTCAGCTTGTAGAGCTGCTCCAGCAGCGCCTCCGGCACGAAGCCGTTCTTCACCTCGATCACCAGCCGCAGCCCGTGCTCGCGGTCGGTCAGGTCCTTGACGTCCGCGATGCCCTGCAGCTTCTTCGCGTTGACCAGGTCCTTGATCTTCGAGATGACCTTCTCCGGGCCGACGTTGTACGGCAGCTCGGTGACCACGATGCCCTTGCGCCGGGCCGTCACCGCCTCCACCGACACCGTCGCCCGGATCTTGAACGTCCCGCGGCCCGTCTCGTACGCGTCCCGGATGCCCGACAGGCCGACCACCCGGCCGCCGGTCGGCAGGTCCGGGCCCGGCACGAACCGCATCAGCGTTTCCAGGTCCGCGTTCGGGTGCTTGATCAGGTGCCGGGCGGCGGCCACCACCTCCGACAGGTTGTGCGGCGGCATGTTGGTCGCCATGCCGACCGCGATCCCCGTCGCACCGTTCACCAGCAGGTTCGGGAACGCCGACGGCAGCGCCAGCGGCTCCTGCTCGCTGCCGTCGTAGTTCGGACCGAAGTCGACGGTGTCCTCGTGGATCGACTCCACCATCGCCATCGACGCCGCCGTCAGCCGCGACTCCGTGTACCGCATCGCGGCCGGCGGGTCGTCGTTGCCCAGCGAACCGAAGTTCCCGTGGCCGTCGATCAGCGCCAGCCGCATCGAGAACGGCTGCGCCATGCGCACGACCGAGTCGTAGATCGACGCGTCGCCGTGCGGGTGCAGCCGGCCCATCACCTCGCCCACCAGGCGGGCGCACTTCACGTGCCCCCGCTCCGGGCGCAGGCCCATCTCGTTGGCCTGGTACAGGATCCGCCGGTGCACCGGCTTCAGACCGTCCCGCGCGTCGGGCAGCGCGCGCGAGTAGATCACCGAGTAGGCGTACTCCAGGAAGGAGCCCTGCATCTCGTCCACGACATCGACATCGAGGATCCGCTCCTCGAAATCTCCGGGCGGCGGGGTCTGCGAACTGCGGCGGGCCATCGCGGCGGGGCTCCCTTGCGTCTCGTCTGCGGCTTCCGTCCATCAGGGCACGGCGCCCCCATTGTGACCCCTCCCGCCGACACCGCCCGCCAGCGCCCCTCTTCCGCCCCTGGCGAACGCCCGATCCGCGCGGACACAATCCCGGCTCCCGTGCGTTGCACCACAATGGGGGACGCCCAACCAGCCCCCGACCCGACGACGGGAAGGACCCGAGCGCATGGCCCACCCGGCCCCCGCCTCCAACCAAGGCATCGCCATCACCGAGCACCGCCTGGCCAACGGCCTGCGCGTGGTCCTCTCCGAGGACCACCTCACCCCGGTCGCCGCCGTCTGCCTCTGGTACGACGTGGGCTCCCGGCACGAGGTGAAGGGCCGCACCGGCCTCGCCCACCTCTTCGAGCACCTGATGTTCCAGGGCTCCGCCAACGTCTCCAACAACGGCCACTTCGAACTGGTCCAGGGCGCCGGCGGCTCGCTCAACGGCACCACCAGCTTCGAGCGGACCAACTACTTCGAGACCATGCCCGCCCACCAGCTGGAGCTCGCCCTCTGGCTGGAGGCCGACCGGATGGGCTCCCTGCTCGTCGCCCTCGACGACACCTCGATGGAGAACCAGCGCGACGTCGTCAAGAACGAGCGCCGCCAGCGCTACGACAACGTCCCGTACGGCACCGCCTTCGAGAAGCTCACCGCGCTGTCCTTCCCCGACGGCCACCCGTACCACCACACCCCCATCGGCTCGATGGCCGACCTCGACGCCGCCACGCTGGAGGACGCCCGCGCGTTCTTCCGCACCTACTACGCGCCGAACAACGCGGTCCTCGCCGTCGTCGGCGACATCGACCCCGAGCAGACCATCGCCTGGGTCGAGAAGTACTTCGGCACCATCCCCGGCCACGACGGCAAGCAGCCCCCGCGCTCCGGCGAACTGCCCGACACCATCGGCCGCGAGATCCGCGAACTCGTCGAGGAGGACGTCCCCTCCCGCGCCCTGATGGCCTCCTACCGGCTGCCCCACGACGGCACCCGCGAGGCCGACGCAGCCGACCTCGCCCTCACCATCCTCGGCAGCGGCGAATCCAGCCGCCTCTACAACCGCCTGGTCCGCCGCGACCGCACCGCCGTCGCCGCCGGCTTCGGCCTGCTGCGCCTCGCCGGCGCCCCCAGCCTCGGCTGGCTCGACGTCAAGACCTCCGGCGACGCCACCGTCGAGCAGATCGAGACCGCCGTCGACGAGGAGCTCGCCCGCTTCGCCGCCGACGGCCCCACCGCCGAGGAACTCGAACGCGCCCAGGCGCAGATCGAGCGCGAATGGCTCGACCGGCTCACCACCGTCGCCGGCCGCGCCGACGAACTCTGCCGCTACGCCGTGCTGTTCGGCGACCCCAAGCTGCTCAACGAGGCCCTCCCCAAGGTGCTCGACGTCACCGCCGAAGAGGTCAGGGCCGTCGCCCAGGCCCGGCTGCACCCCCAGAACCGGGCCGTCCTCGCCTACGAGCCCACCACCGCCGACGACACCGCCGAGGGCGACGGGGCCGACCCCGCGGACGCCGTCGCCGCCGACGCCACCGCCGCCGCCGAGGAGACCGCCGAATGAGCAACACCGACCACGTCCCCGCGATGACGTTCCACCCCCAGCCGCAGCCCGGCACCCCCGGCCCGTGGGCGTTCCCGGCACCCGAGCGCACCACCCTCGGCAACGGCATCACCGTCCTGCACTGCCACCGCCCCGGCCAGCAGCTCGTCGCCGTCGACGTCCTCGTCGACGCGCCCCTCGCGGCCGAGCCCGAGGGCCTCGACGGCGTCGCGAGCATCCTCGCCCGGGCGCTCAACGAGGGCACCGACAGCCTCACCGCCGAGGAGTTCGCCGCCGAACTCGAACGCGCCGGCGCCACCCTGGACGCCCACGCCGACCACCCCTGCATCCGGGTCTCCCTGGAGGTCCCCGCCTCCCGCCTGCAGCGCGGACTCGGCCTGCTCGCCGACGCCCTGCGCGCCCCCGCCCTGCCCCAGGACGAGATCGAGCGGCTGGTCGCCAACCGCCTCGACGAGATCGTCCACGAGCAGGCCAACCCCGCCCGGCGCGCCGCCAAGGCCCTCTACGCCGAGCTCTTCGAAGCCGCCGACCGGCTCTCCCGCCCGCGCAGCGGCACCGCGGACACCGTCAAGGCCATCGACCGGGCCGCCGTCAAGGCCTTCTACGACGCCCACGTCCGCCCCGGCACCACCACCGTGGTCGTCGTCGGCGACCTCGACGGCACCGACCTGCCCGCCCTGCTCGAAGCCACCCTCGGCAGCTGGACCGGCGACACCGCCGAGCCCGCCGCCCACGCACCCGTCACCGCCGACGACACCGGCCGCGTCGTCATCGTCGACCGCCCCGGCTCCGTGCAGACCCAGCTCCTCATCGGCCGGATCGGCCCGGACCGCCACGACCCCGCCTGGGCCGCCCAGATCCTCGGCACCTACTGCCTCGGCGGCACCCTCACCTCCCGCCTGGACCGCGTCCTGCGCGAGGAGAAGGGCTACACCTACGGCGTCCGGGCGTTCGCCCAGCCGCTGCGCTCCGCCGCGGACGGCTCCGGCCGCGCGCTGCTCGCCGTCAGCGGCTCGGTGGACACCGCCTCCACCGCCCCGGCGCTCGCCGACACCTGGACCATCCTGCGCACCCTCGCCGCCGAGGGCCTCACCGACGCCGAGCGCGACGAGGCCGTGCAGTTCCTGGTCGGCGTCGCCCCGCTCAAGTACGAGACCGCGGGCTCGGTCGCCGGCACCCTCGCCGACCAGGTCGAGCAGCACCTGCCGGACGACTTCCAGGCCGAGGTCTACCGGCAGCTCGCCGAACTGCCCACCGCCGCCGCCACCGAGGCCGTCGTCGCCGCCTTCCCGCCGGACCGCCTGGTCACCGTGCTGGTCGGCGACGCCGCGGTCATCGCCGACCCGGTGAAGAACCTCGGCATCGGCGAGGTCACGGTCGTCACCACCTGATTGCGGACCGAAACCCCTCCCGATCACCGATCGGGCCGGGCCCGGTGGAGCTTCCCGCTCCGCCGGGCCCTTCGCGTTAATCCCCTTGCGGGGCCCGGCCGCGCCGTGGGTAGATGTCCCCGGCAGACGAACGCGCGACAGTTCGAAGGGAGGCGGTCACCATGCGGGTCGAGCGAACCATACGGCGCTCCCCACGGCCGCCCTACCGATGCCCCCAGGCCGCCTGAGCGCAGCCCACCCCTGATCTTCCCCGCGCCGCACCGGGATTCGACGTGCGGCAGCACCCTACGCTTGAACCCACCGACCTTGGAGGTCGTTCAACCATGTCGTACACCGAGGTACCCGGCATCCGGGTCCCGATCCGGATGTGGACCGACCCGGCGACGGTCGAGGGCCAGGCCATGCAGCAGCTGCGCAACATCAGCTCGCTGCCCTGGCTGCACGGCCTCGCCGTGATGCCGGACGTCCACCTGGGCAAGGGCGCGACGGTCGGCTCCGTGATCGCGATGAAGGGCGCCGTCTGCCCCGCGGCGGTCGGCGTCGACATCGGCTGCGGGATGAGCGCGGTCAAGACCTCGCTCACCGCGGGTGACCTCCCCGAGGACCTGTCCCGGCTGCGCAGCCGGATCGAGCAGGCCATCCCGGTCGGCCGCGGACTGCACAGCGACCCGGTCGACCCGCGCAAGCTGCACGGCTTCGCGACGGCCGGCTGGGACGACTTCTGGCAGCGCTTCGACGGTGTGGCCCACGAGGTGAAGTGGCGCCGCGAGCGGGCCGCGCAGCAGATGGCGACCCTGGGCGGCGGAAACCACTTCATCGAAGTGTGCGTCGATACCACCGGTGCCGTCTGGCTGATGCTGCACTCCGGTTCGCGCAACATCGGCAAGGAGCTGGCGGAGCACCACATGGGCGTCGCCCAGTCGCTCCCGCACAACCAGGGCCTGGTCGACCGCGACCTGGCGGTGTTCATCGCGGACACCCCGCAGATGGCCGCCTACCGCCAGGACCTCTTCTGGGCGCAGGAGTACGCCAAGAACAACCGGGCGCTGATGATGGCGCTGTTCCAGGACGTGGTGCGCCGCGAGTTCGCCAGGGCGAAGGTCTCCTTCGACGAGGTGATCAGCTGCCACCACAACTACGTCTCGGAGGAGCGCTACGACGACGTCGACCTGCTGGTGACCCGCAAGGGCGCGATCCGGGCCGGCTCCGGCGACTTCGGGATCATCCCGGGCTCGATGGGCACCGGTTCGTACATCGTCCGCGGCCTGGGCAACGAGGCGTCGTTCAACTCGGCCTCGCACGGAGCCGGCCGCAAGATGAGCCGCAACGCCGCCAAGAAGCGCTTCACCACCCAGGACCTGGTCGAGCAGACCAAGGGTGTGGAGTGCCGCAAGGACAGCGGTGTGGTCGACGAGATCCCGGGCGCCTACAAGTCGATCGAGAAGGTCATCGAGCAGCAGCGCGACCTCGTCGAGGTGGTCGCCCACCTCAAGCAGGTCGTCTGCGTGAAGGGCTGACCGGTACCCCGGTCCGGAACGCCGCAGGGGTGCCCCGCCGGGGGGGGGGGGAGCCCCGCGGGCGCGGCTGGGGGTCGGCGGGCGCCGGACGCCGGGGGGACGTGGAGAGACGATGCGTCGACCACAGGGACGTCGGCGGCGCC
>NZ_JBSGXP010000031.1:41486-64489 GCF_053610105.1 Kitasatospora sp. NPDC054939
CTCTCGTGGTGGGCCCCCACCATCACGCGGTTCGTCTGGTGGTGGGGGGCCCGGGACCCCGGCCCCCTCCCGCGGTGGCGGGCCCCCGCGGGGGGGGGGCCCACCCCTGGGGTGCGGGTGGGGGAGCGCTCGGCTCAGGCGGCGGCGGGGAGCTCGTCGAGGCCCTCGGCGACCAGCTTGGCGAGGCGGTCCAGGGCCTCGTCGGCGCCGGGGGCGTCGGAGGCGAGGACGATCTCCTCGCCGCCCTGGGCGCCCAGGCCGAGCAGGCCGAGCATGGAGGCGGCGTTGACGGGGGTGCCGCCGGGCTTCGCGATGGTGATCGGCACGCCGGTCGCCGTGACGGCGCGGACGAAGACGGAGGCGGGACGGGCGTGCAGGCCCTCGGCCCAACCGATGGTGACGCGGCGCTCAGCCATGAGACGTGCCTTTCGGGTGATGCTGGTCATGGCCGTGCTCCGGGTGGCGGCCATGTTGTCTAGACCAGTGTTGCACGCGGGCGACCGCTCCGGACCGCCCCGTTCGGGACTTGTGATTGTTTCTTCCAGGGGCAAAACCCCCGGCCAGTGGCCCTGTCCACCCTGCCGTCCGGGCAGCACCGGCGCCATTCGGCTCGCCGCCGGATAACCTGACGAACGTGGACGACGCCGCCGTATCGCAGCCGCAGCAGGGACCTCGGGCGCAGCAGGGACCGCAGCCGCGGCAGGGCCCGCAGCCGGACGCGCCGGACTACCCGCAGCACTGGGAGGCCGACATCCTGCTGCGCGACGGAGGCACGGCCCGGATCCGGCCGATCACCCCGGACGACGCCCAGCGGCTGGTGGAGTTCTACGAACAGGTCTCCGACCAGTCCAAGTACTTCCGCTTCTTCGCGCCCTACCCGCGGCTGTCCGACAAGGACGTCCGCCGCTTCACCCACCACGACTTCGTCAACCGGGTCGGCCTCGCGGTCGTCGTCCGCGACCACTTCATCGCAACCGTCCGCTACGACCGGATCGACGCCGACGGCCGCCCCTCCGACACCGGTACCGACGCCGAGGTCGCCTTCCTGGTGCAGGACGCCCACCAGGGCCGCGGCGTCGCCTCCGCCCTGCTGGAGCACATCGCCGCCGTCGCCCAGGAGCGCGGGATCCGCCGCTTCCAGGCCGAGGTGCTGCCGGAGAACCGCAAGATGGTGAAGGTCTTCACCGACGCCGGCTACACCCAGCACCGCAGCTTCGCCGACGGCGTGGTGCACCTGGAGTTCGACCTGGAGCCGACCGCCGCCTCGCTCGCGGTGATGCGGGCCCGCGAGCACCGCGCCGAGGCGCGCTCGGTGCAGCGGCTGCTCACCCCGCGCTCGGTCGCGGTGATCGGGGTGTCGCGCAACCCGCAGACCGTGGGCCGGGCGATCCTGCGCGACCTGCTGGGCGGCTTCACCGGCGAGGTGTACGCGGTGAACCGCAACGCCCCGCCCGGCACCGAACTCGACGGCGTCCCGGTGCGGCGCTCCCTGCTGGAGATCCCCGGCCCGGTCGACCTCGCGGTGATCGCCGTCCCGGCCGGGGCGGTGCCCGCCGCCGTCGGCGACTGCGGGGCGCACGGGGTGCAGGGCCTGGTGGTGGTGACCGCCGGGTACGCCGAGACCGGGCCGGAGGGCCGCGACCGCCAGCGCGCGCTGGTCCGCCAGGCCCGGGCCGCCGGGATGCGGGTGATCGGCCCGAACGCCTTCGGCCTGATCAGCACCGCCCCCGACCACCCGCTGAACGCCTCGCTGGCCCCGGTGCTGCCGCAGCGCGGCGGCTTCGGGATCTTCTGCCAGTCCGGCGCGATCGGCGTGGCCCTGCTGGAGACCGCCCACCGGCGCGGCCTCGGCGTCTCCTCCTTCGCCTCGGTCGGCAACCGGGCGGACGTCTCCGGCAACGACTTCCTCCAGTACTGGGCGGACGACCCGGCGACCGAGGTGGTGCTGCTCTACCTGGAGTCCTTCGGCAATCCGCGCAAGTTCACCCGGATCGCCCGCCGACTGGCCACCGCCAAGCCGGTCGTGGTGGTCAAGGGCGCCCGGCACACCGGCAGCCTGCCGCCGGGTCACGCCGTCCCGGCGACCGCGACCGGACTGCGCGACGCCACCGTGGACGCGCTGTTCCAGCAGGCCGGCGTGACCAGGGTGGAGACGATCACCGAGCTGTACGACACCGGCGAACTCCTCGCCCTGCAGCCGCTGCCGCCCGGCGACCGGGTCGCGGTGGTCGGCAACTCCGACTCGCTCGGGCTGCTCACCCACGACGCCTGCCTCAGCGCCGGCCTGCGCCCGCGCACCCCGGTCGACCTCACCACCGCCGCGACCGGCGAGAACTTCCGGATCGCCCTGGACGTGGCGCTGGAGGACCCCGCGGTGGACGCGGTGATCGCCGTCGCGATCCCGCCGATCGGCACCTCCGCGCACGCCTTCATGGGCGGCCGGCTCACCGCGCCGGACGATCCGGAGGTCGGCTCCGACGACCCCGAGATCGCCGCCGCCCTGCTGGAGGCCGGCGCACGGGCCCGGGAACTCGGCAAGCCGCTGCTGCTGGCCCACCTGGCGCTGACCGACCTGCCCGCCCGGCTGCGCCCGGGCGGGATCCCCGCCTACCCGGCGCCCGAGCGGGCGGTGCACGCGCTGGCCCACGCCGTGCACTACGCGCAGTGGCGCCGCCGCACCGCCGAGGCGGAGGAGACCGCGCGGGTCCCCGAACTGGACCGGATCGACGAGTCGGGCGCCCGCCTGCGGGTGGACGCCGCGCTGAGCACCCGGGCCGCGATCGCGGCCCGCACCCAGCCCGGCGGGGCGCGGATCACCCTGGCCGACGCGGACACGGCCGCCCTGCTCGCGCACTACGGCATCGACGTCTCCCCGACCCTGCCCGCACCGGACGAGAGGACGGCGCTGCGGGCGGCGGAGGCGCTCGGCTACCCGGTGGCGCTGAAGGCGACCGCGCCGCACCTGCGCCACCGCCCCGACCTGGGCAGCGTCCGGCTGGACCTCACCGGCGAGCCGGGTCTGCGCCGTGCGCACCGCGAGCTGGACGCCCTGCTGGGGGGAGCGGCGCAGGCCGGTCTCGTGGTGCAGCGGCTGGCCCCGCGCGGGGTGGACACGGTGATCGGCGCGACGGTGGACCCGGCGGTCGGCGCGATCCTGTCCTTCGGGCTGGCGGGGGCGCCGGCCGAGCTGCTGGGCGATGTCGCGCACCGGCTGGTGCCGGCCACCGACCGGGACGCCGCCGCGCTGATCCGGGAGGTCCGGGCGGCGCCGCTGCTGTTCGGCTGGCGGGGGGCGGAGGCGGTGGACACGGCGGCGCTGGAGGAACTGCTGCTGCGGGTCTCCCGGCTGGTGGACGACGTCCCCGAGGTGGCCTCGGTGGACCTCGAACCGGTGGTCGTGGCCCCGCACGGACTGGCGATCCTGGGGGCGCGGGTGCGGCTCGCACCCCTGCCCGTGCGCAGTGATCTGGGCCCGCGTGCCATGAGCACCCTGTAACCTTCCTTGGTTGCGCCCTGCCCGGGGCGCAGTCGTCCGGCGCTCGGTGGCGCACCCGCCCCGTTCCGTCGGCGGACCATGCCAGGATGGAGTTATGGCGAAGACCGGTACCACCACTCAGGACCTGCGTTCGGCGATCGAGCGCAGCGGTTACTACCCCGCCCTGGTCTCGGAGGCGGTCGAGTCGGCGGTGGGCCCCGAGCCGATCACGTCCTACCTGGTGCACCAGGAGACGACGTTCGACGCCAACGAGGTGCGCCGGCACGTGACGGTGCTGGTGCTGACCCCGACCCGGTTCGTGGTGAGCCACACCGACGAGCAGGCCGGCGACAACGGGAGCCCGGTGCCGTACGCGACGACGTCGACCGAGAGCGTGCGGCTGGACCGGATCGGTTCGGTGGTGGTCAGCCGGATGGTGGCGAACCCGGAGACGTACACCCCGGGCACGCTGCCGCGCGAGGTGGTGCTGACCATCGGGTGGGGCGCGGTGCAGCGGCTGGACCTGGAGCCGGCGGGCTGCTCCGACCCGAACTGCGAGGCGGACCACGGCTACACCGGGTCGGCGACCGCTGACGACCTGTCACTGCGGGTGAGCGAGGCGGGGGACGGCCCGGAGACGGTGGCCCAGGCGCTGGTGTTCGCGCGGGCGCTGTCGGACGCGACGATCAGCAACGGCCCGCGGGCCTGAGCGCGTACGAGCAGGGAACCAGACCTCCCACGATGTCCTTCGCACCGGCCGACGGCCACGATTCCTTCGAGATCCTCGATCCCGCGACCGCTCCGGCACCGCCGTACGGGGGCGGTTCGCTGAGCGATCTGCTGCCCTCGGTGGCGGCGGGGCTGGGGGTGCCCGGGTTCGACCCGGTGCTGCCGATCGCCCCGGCCGACCGGGTGGTGGTGTTCCTGGTCGACGGCCTGGGCTGGGAGCTGCTGCTGCGCCACCCGGAGTACGCGCCGTTCCTGTCCTCGCTGGTGGGCGGTTCGCTGGGCGGCACCGGCCGGCCGCTGACGGCGGGCTTCCCCTCCACCACGGCGACCTCGCTGGCCTCGGTGGGCACGGGCACCCCGCCCGGGCTGCACGGCCTGGCGGGGTACACGGTGGCGGTGCCGGGGGCCGGCCACCTGATGAACCAGCTGCGCTGGCAGCCGCACACCGACCCGGCGGCCTGGCAGCCGTACCCGACGGTGTTCGAGCGGACCGAGGCGGCGGGGGTGGCGACGGCGCAGGTGTCCTCGCCGCTGTTCGCGCAGACGCCGCTGACCCGGGTGGCGCTGTCCGGCGGGACCTTCCTCGGCCGGACCACCGGCGAGGAGCGGATGGACCAGGCCGCGCGCTGGCTGGCCGAGCACGACCGGGCGCTCGTCTACACGTACGTCAGCGAGCTGGACGGCGCGGGGCACCGCTTCGGGGTGGATTCCGACGAGTGGCGGATGACCCTGGACGCGGTGGACCGGCTGGCCCGGCGGCTGGCCGAGCAGCTGCCGCCGCGCTCGGCGATGTACGTGACGGCCGACCACGGCATGATCGACATCGCGCCGGAGGACCGCGTCGACTTCGACGAGGACTGGGAGCTGGGCGCCGGGGTGGCGCTGCTGGGCGGCGAGGGCCGGGCCCGCCACGTGTACGCGGTGCCGGGTGCGGCGGCCGACGTCCATGCGGTGTGGAGCGAGGTGCTGGGCGACCGGATGTGGGTGGCGACCCGGGACGCGGCGATAGCGGCGGGCTGGTTCGGCCCGGTCGTGGACGAGCGGGTGTACCACCGGATCGGCGACGTGGTCGCCGCCGCCCGGGACGACATCGCGGTGATCGCCTCCCGCAACGAGCCGGGGGAGTCCTCGATGATCGGCCTGCACGGGTCGATGACCCCGGTCGAGCAGTTCGTGCCGCTGCTCGAAGTCCGTGCCTGAACCCCTCCGTCTCTGAAAGGCCTTCGCTCCACCCATGGCTGAACTGGTGTTCTTCTCGGGCACGATGGACTGCGGCAAGTCGACGCTCGCGCTCCAGATGGACCACAACCACGCGGCCCGCGGCCGGCAGGGGCTGATCCTGACCCGCAACGACCGGGCGGGGGCGGCGACCATCTCCAGCCGGCTCGGCCTGCGCGCGGACGCGGTCGAGGTGACCGACGACTTCGACTTCCACCACCACGTGGTGCACCGGCTGTCCTCCGGCGGCCGGGTGGACTACCTGATCTGCGACGAGGCCCAGTTCTTCGCCGCCGAGCAGGTCGACCAGCTGGCCCGGGTGGTCGACGAACTCGGCATCGACGTCTACACGTTCGGCATCACCACCGACTTCCGCACCCGGCTCTTCCCCGGCTCGCAGCGGCTGATCGAACTCGCCGACCGGGTGGAGGTGCTGCAGGTCGAGGCGCTCTGCTGGTGCGGCGCCAGGGCCACCCACAACGCCCGCACGGTCGGCGGGGTGATGGTGGTCGAGGGCGCCCAGGTGGTGATCGGCGACATCTCGGTGAAGGAGGACGAGGTCGGCTACGAGGTGCTCTGCCGCCGCCACCACCGCCGCCGCCTCACCGCCGCGACCGCGCGCGCCTCGGTGCTCTCCCCGGACGTGCTGCCCTTCGAGGAGCAGATCGCCCCGTAGGGCCTCGGGGGGCCGTTCGGCCCTCAGCCCTCCAGGACCGAGAAGTGCCCGCCGCGCGGGTCGGCCAGCCGGGCCACCCGGCCCCGCGGGCCGGCGTGCGGCGCCACCAGCACCGCGCCGCCCAGCTCGACGGCCCGACGGGCGGTCAGTTCGGCGTCGTCGACCGCGAAGTGGACCCGCCAGCGCGGCGGGTGCCCGCGCAGCGCCCCCGGCAGGATCCCGGCCACCGGACGGCCGTCCACCAGCAGCTCGCAGGCCCCGCCGTCGGTCGGCACGGTGACCGGCCGGCCGAACACCGAGCCGTAGAAGGCCGCGGCCGCCGCGTCGTCCGCGGTCACCAGCTCGGACCAGGCCGGCGTGCCGGGCTCGGCGCCCGCCCCGCGGCCCGGGTGCTCCTCGCCCTGCCAGAGCCCGAACACCGCACCGGCCAGATCGGAGGCGATGGCGAGCCGCCCGGCCCGCTCCGCCTGCAGCGGGCCGACGGCCACCGTGCCGCCGCACTCGCGGACCTGCTGGGCGACCAGGTCCGCGCAGTCCACCGCGAAGTAGGTGGTCCACTGCACCGGGTACCCGGCGACCGACGCCACTCCGAGCCCGGCGACCGGCGCCCCGGACACCTCGGCCCGGACGTAGTCGCCGAGCTGGGTGGGGCCGGGCGCGTACGTCCAGCCGAGCAGCCCGCCGTAGAACGTGCGGGCACCGGCCAGGTCGTCGGTCATCAGGCTGACCCAGCACGGGGTGCCCTGGGCCAGACGGAGCTTCACCGCGGGCATGTGCGGGCCTCCTCAACGGGCGGTCGGCGCACGGTGGTGCGCACGTGAGGGTGATCGTTCCACCCCGGGGCGCGTCGAACCGTCCGGCCGCGCGGAAAGTCCGGCAAAGACCGGACAAAGAGCCCGGTCCCGTCCCGGCTGCGCCACAATGGCCGCCATGACCACCTACAACGTTGATCCGCCGCTGATCGCGGTCGCCGAGCTGGAGGGGGCGCTCGCCTCCGACCGCCCGCCGGTCCTGCTCGACGTGCGCTGGCAGCTGGGCGGTCCGCCCGGGATCGAGGACTACACCGCCGGGCACCTGCCGGGCGCGCACTTCGTGTCCCTGGACACCGACCTGGCCGCCCCGCCCGGTCCGCCCGGCCGCGGCGGGCGCCACCCGCTGCCGGACGTCGAGGAGTTCGGCGCGGTGCTGCGCCGCTCCGGGGTGTCGGAGGACCGCCCGGTGGTGGTGTACGACGGCGCGACCTCGATGGCCGCGGCCCGCGCGTGGTGGCTGCTGCGCTGGGCCGGCCACCGCCGGGTGCGGGTGCTGGACGGCGGCTTCGCGGCCTGGCAGGCGGCGGGCCTGCCGGTGGTCACCGAGGTACCGGCGCCCGGGGAGGGCGACTTCAAGCCGGTGCCCGGGCAGCTGCCGACGGTGGACGGGGACGCCGCGGCGGCGCTCGCCCGCAGCGGCCTGCTGCTGGACGCCCGGGCCGGCGAGCGCTACCGGGGGGAGACCGAGCCGATCGACCCGAAGGCCGGGCACATCCCGGGCGCGGTGTCCGCGCCGACCACCGGGAACGTGGGCGCCGACGGCCGCTTCCTCCCGGCGGCCGAGCTGGCCGAGCGGTTCCGGGCGCTGGGCGCGGAGGGGCGCGAGGTCGGTGTCTACTGCGGTTCCGGGGTGACGGCGGCCCACCAGGTCCTCGCGCTGGAGGTGGCAGGCGTGCCGGCGGCGCTGTACCCGGGCTCGTGGAGCGAGTGGTCGACGGACCCGGACCGCCCGGTGGCGGTGACCGACCAGCCGGGCTGATCCCGGGCACGCCGCTGCGCAAGGGGCCGGTCCGGCCTCCTGCGCAGCGGGCCCGGTACGGGCTACTCCTGCTTCTTGCGCCGGCTGCCGAAGACGATCTCGTCCCAGCTCGGCACGGTGGCCCGGCGGCCCGGCCGGACGCCGTCCGCCTCGGCCTGCCGGTCGGTGGTGCCGACCAGGCGCTCGCGGTGCGGGGCCACCGCACGCGGCATCAGGATGTCCGCGTAGGCGGAGCCCGCGCCGACCGCGGGCGCGGCGGCGGCCGGCTCCTCGATCTCCTCGGCGACGACCTCGGCGGCGGGCACCGGCTCGATGGAGGCGGGCGCGAGGTCGCCGCGGAAGGCGGGGACCACGTCGAGCAGGCTGGTCAGCGAGTCCCGGGCGTCGGCGGTGGCCTCGCGGGACTCCCGTACCTCGCGCGCCGACATGATGCGGTCGGCCGAGGGCCGGTCGATCATCGGGCGGGGCGGGCGGTCCTGCGGCAGCCGGGCGATGCGCGGGATGAACGGGAAGACCGACTCCTCCTCGCGCTCGACGTTCTCGCCGATCAGTGCGCGGGCCTCGTCGTCGTTCGGCTGGACCAGGCGCCGGGGCGGGTCGTACGTCCAGGACGCGCTGCGGCCCTCGCCGTCGGCCCGGTAGGAGAGGATGACCTCCCAGGTGCCGTCGTCGCGCCGCCAGGAGTCCCAGCGCTCGGTGTCCTTCTCGGCGCCGCGCAGCGCGAGCCGCTCGGCGACGGCCTCGCCGAGCTGCGGTCCGGTGGACTCGCCGTGCCGGCGGATCGCGGTCTTGCGGGCCCGTTCGGCCATGAAGGCGCGCTCGGCCAGGACGGGGCCCTCGAAGCGGCGGACCCGGTCGACGGAGATGCCGGCGGCCTGCGCGACCTCCTCGGCGGAGGCACCGGCTCGTATCCGCGCCTGGATGTCCCGGGGGCGGAGGTGGCTCTCGACCTCGATCTCGATCTGGCCGAGGCGCGGCCGGTCGCCGCGGATGGCGGCCCGCAGCCGCTCGTCGATGGGGAGGGTGTACTCCGTGCTGTCGGCAGCCTTGAGCACCAGCCGTGTGCCGTCGTTGCTGACGGCCACAACCCGCAGTTCGGGCACGGTTACCTCCCGGGTGGTGCCTGCCGACGTCACCTGCGTCGCTGCTCCCGTACTGAGTGTGGCCTGCCCGCTCGCGACTGGCCACAACCTTGCTGAGTTCCCCGGCGTGTCGGGCTCACGCCCGGGCACGCCGCTGTGGCACGGTTGCCTTTTTGCCACGTCATCCGTCTGACGTCGCGCCTGGGTGTCCCGGCCGTCCTCGCACGAGCAGAGATCGCGACGATCCGGGACCGGCGTCGCCGTGCGTGCCCGCTCCGTGGCTCTTCGTCAGGCTGCCGTGTGATGGGCAGTCGACAAGTCGACCCAAGGCTCGGACTTTACGAACAGTACTCCATTCGTGGCATCCAGAGGGGCGGCTCGCCGCTCAAGTCTCCCGCGATTCACGGGAATCTCAAGAGCGCGCACCCCAATGGCCGACCACCGGCGCGGGGACGGTGATCATCTTCACATATATCGACAGCGCAGAACCGGATTTTCGCCCCTTGTGTCCTTCTTTGGGCAAGATGGCGTGACTTGTTCGACAACGTCAGCGTCGAACAGTCGTACCGGCCGTAGGGATGTCGATGCCGGAGCGGAAGCCCGCCGAGGAGGGCGGCACGGAAGGTCGCAGGCGAATCGACCTGAGTGCGGCTCAGGTCGCCGCGAGTGCGCCGGCCGCCGTGGTGGGCGCGCTGCTCGCGTCCGAACTCGGCGTGTACGGAAGCATTCCGGGCGCTGTGGTGGCGAGCATCGGGGCGACCGTGGGAAGTGCGGTGTTCCAGCACATATTCCAGCGCACCGGCGAGCAGTTGCGTGCCACCGGCGGCGGCGGCCCCGGGCCGGTGGTGGACGAACTGCCCGCGGTGCCGGACAACGGGCCGCGCGCGGCGGGCATTTCCTCCGAATGGAACGCGCCGCGGATGGTGCGGGCCCGCCGCCGGTGGACCTGGAAGTCGTACGCGGCGGTATCGGCGACCGGAGGCCCGGCCGGACCACCGGCGGCCGGCCCCACGCCCTAGGAGCCGAGCACTCGGCGCAGGTAGTCGTTGCCGAAGACGCGCTGCGGGTCGACCTCGTCCCGCAGCGCGGTGAAGTCGGCGAACCGCGGGTAGACCCCGGCGAGGTAGCGGGCGTCGCGGGTGTGCAGCTTCCCCCAGTGCGGGCGGCCCTGGTGAGCGGCCATCAGCTTCTCCACCTCGGTGAAGTAGCCCTGCTCGGCGGTGCCCCGGTAGAGGTGGACGGCGATGTAGGCGGTGTCCCGGCCGTGGGCGGTGGAGAGCCACAGCTCGTCGGCGGGGGCGAAGCGCACCTCGACGGGGAAGCTGATCCGCCAGTCCGAGCGCTCGACCATCGCCTTCAGTTCGCGAAGCACCCCGTCCACGGCCTCGCGCGGCACCGCGTACTCCATCTCGGTGAACCGCACGGTGCGGGGGCTGGTGAACACCCGGTACGCGGCGTCGGTGTAGCTGCGGTCCGACCAGGCGCGGCTGGCGAGCGAGGCGATCGTCGGCACCGAGCCGGGGAAGCGGCGGCCGACCCGGCAGGCGCCCTCCCAGACGGTGTTGGAGAGGAAGTCGTCCTCCAGCCAGCCCTTGAACCGGGGCAGCGGGGCGGCCGGGCCCTGGCTGCGGTTGTTGCGCTTGGTGGAGCAGCGGTCGGTGTGCGGGAACCAGTAGAACTCGAAGTGCTCGTTGACGGAGGTCAGCTCGTCGAGCCGGTCGAGCACCTCGGCGAAGCGCATCGGCTGCTCGCGCGCGGTGAGCAGGAAGGCGGGTTCGACGCCGAGGGTGACGGCGGTGATCACGCCGAGGGCGCCGAGGCCGAGCCGGGCGCCTTCGAAGAGCCGGGGGTTCTCGGTGGGGGAGCAGCGCTGCAGGGTGCCGTCGGCGAGGACGATCTCCAGTCCGCGGATCTGGGCGGCGAGCGAGCCGGAGTCCCGGCCGGTGCCGTGGGTGCCGGTGGAGGTGGCGCCGGCGACGGTCTGCACCTCGATGTCGCCCATGTTGGTGAGCGAGAGGCCGGCGGCGGCGAGGGCCCGGTTGAGCCGGGCGAGCGGCAGGCCGGACTCGACGGTGACGGTGCCGGCCTCGCGGTCGACCGCGCGGACGGCGGTGAGGTTGTGCGGGCGGACCAGGACGGCGTCGTCGGCGGCGGCGATGGCGGTGAAGGAGTGTCCGGAGCCGACGGCCTTCACCCGGCGGCCGGCCGCGGTGGCCCGCCCGATCTCCTTGGCCAGTTCCTCCGCCGTCCCGGGGGCGACCGCCTTGGCGGGCCGGGCGCTCTGGTTGCCGGCCCAGTTGGTCCAGCGGGGGAGTGCGGTACTGGCCTGGGGCATGCGGTGCCTCCTGCTCCGTGGCCGAACGGGTCGGCGCGCGCTCGGGGACGCGGCGGCGCGGGCCGCCGCCCTACCCGCGGGTAGCGCCACGGGTAGGGCGAGACTAGTCAGTTCACCGTTCCAGGTCCACGGTCTGTCCGGCGGGCTCGGCGTCCGCCGCGGTCGCGGCGCCGGCCTGCAGGCGGCGCAGTCCGGCGAGGGCGACGAGGACGCCGAAGGCCCCGGCCACCAGGGGCACCCAGTAGCCGGCCGCGGCGCCGGAGGCGTCGACCACCCAGCCGCCGATCGAGGAGCCGAAGGCGACGCCGATGGCGAGCCCGGTGGTGGTCCAGGCCATGCCCTCGGTCAGCAGGGCGGCCGGTACGAGCCGCTCGACCAGGGCCATCGCGGAGATCAGGGTGGGGGAGATGGCCACGCCGGCCACCAGCAGGGCGGCGCCGGCGGCCAGCAGGCCGGCCATGCCGCTCACGGCCGAGGCCACCAGCAGGACGGGCACCATGCTGAGCGCCATCATCAGCACCCCGAGGAAGAACCGGTTGGCCAGCGAGCCCCTGGGCTTGAGGGCGCCGTAGACGAGTCCGGCCAGGCCCGAGCCGAGCGCCCAGACGGCGAGGACGACACTGGCCAGCCCCTTGTGCCCCTGGGCGTCGGCGTAGGCGACGGTGACGATCTCGACCGAGCCGAAGATCGCGCCGGTGGCGATGAAGGTGAGCACCAGGACGACCAGGCCGCCGTTCAGGATGGCGCTGCGGCCGCCGCGGGCCGAGGCCGGGTGGACCGGGGGCTCGGTGCGTCGCTGGGCGGTGAACAGGACGATGCCGACGGCGAGCGCGATGGCGGCGGCCAGCACCCCGGACTCAGGGAAGAGGTTGGTGGCCAGGCCGACGGCGAGGATCGGGCCGACGATGAAGCAGAACTCGTCGACCACCGCCTCGAAGGAGTAGGCGGTGTGCAGCTTGGGCGGCTCGTCGCGGTAGAGGTGGGCCCAGCGGGCGCGGACCATGGCGCCCGCGCTGGGCATCACTCCCATGCCGATGGCGAACACGAACAGCGTCCAGGCGGGGGCGCCGAAGTGGGCGCTCAGCAGCAGTCCGGCGCCGGAGGCCAGGGTGACGGCCGCCGCGGGGAGGGCCACCCGACGCTGCCCGTGGCGGTCGATGAGCCAGGAGACCAGGGGCCCCAGCACACCGGCGGCGATCGCCAGGGCGGCGGAGACCGCGCCGGCCAGTCCGTACGACCCCCTCAGCTGGGAGAGCATGGTCACGATGCCGATGCCGGTCATGGAGATCGGCAACCGGGCTATGAACCCGGAGGAGGAGAAGGCCAGGGTGCCGGGGGCGGCGAAGATCTGGCGGTAGCTGGACAGCACGGGGGAGCTCCGTGGAGGTAAGGAACAAGGCTGATCAGGACAGCTTACGTACCTTGGCAAACGGTATTTTCCGGACACCCGGCCCCGCCCCGCCGACGCCGTCCGGCCCCTCAATGGCAGGATCGGTCCCATGTCCGACGTGCGCAATCCCTCACCCTCCGGCGCCGCCCCGGTCGCGGCCCGACCGTACGACGCGCTGCTGCTGCTCTCCTTCGGCGGCCCCGAGGCCCCCGAGGACGTCGTCCCCTTCCTGGAGAACGTCACCCGCGGCCGGGGGATCCCCACGGAGCGGCTGAAGGAGGTGGGCAAGCACTACTTCATGTTCGGCGGGGTCAGCCCGATCAACGAGCAGAACCGCGAGCTGCTGGCCGCCCTGCGCAAGGACTTCGCCGAGCACGGCCTCGACCTGCCGGTGTACTGGGGCAACCGGAACTGGGCGCCCTACCTGGTCGACACCCTGCGCGAGATCGCCGCCGACGGCCACCGCCGCGTCGCCGTCCTCGCCACCAGCGCCTACGCCGGGTACTCGGGCTGCCGCCAGTACCGGGAGAACCTCGCCGACGCGCTCGCCCGGCTCGCCGAGGAGGGCCTGCCGCCGCTGCGGGTCGACAAGCTGCGGCACTTCTACAACCACCCCGGCTTCGTCGAGCCGATGGTCGACGCCACCGTGGCCGCCCTGGCCGCACTGCCCGAGGACGTCCGCGCCGGCGCCCGGCTGGCCTTCACCACCCACTCCGTCCCGGACGCCATGGCCGAGTCCTCCGGCGCCCCCGACGACCCCGCCCGCGGCCGGCCCGGCGGCGCGTACGTCGCCCAGCACCTGGACGTCGCCCGGCTGATCGCCGCGGCCGTCGCCGAGCGGACCGGCGTCGCCGACCGGCCCTGGGAGCTGGTCTACCAGTCGCGCAGCGGGGCCCCGCACGTCCCGTGGCTGGAGCCCGACATCTGCGACCATCTGGAGGCCCAGCACGCCGACGGCGCCCCGGCCGTGGTGATGGTCCCGATCGGCTTCGTCTCCGACCACATGGAGGTCAAGTACGACCTGGACACCGAGGCGCTGGCCAGGGCCGCCGAACTCGGCCTGCCGGCCGCCCGGGCCGCGACCGTCGGCACCGACCCGCGGTTCACCGCCGCCGTCCGCGAACTCGTGCTGGAGCGGGCCGCCGCCGAGCGCGGCGAGCCGGTCGCCCGCTGCGCGCTGGGCGCACTCGGCCCGAGCCACGACGTCTGCGCGGTCGCCTGCTGCCCCAACCCGCGCGCCCCCCGCCCGGCCGCCGCCGAGCGCTGACCCCCTTCCGGAGGAGAATCCCCGTGCCGAGCCCGAGCCCCGCACCGTCGGAGCATCCGTCGGACGAACTGCTGGACGAACTGCTGGACGTCGCCCTGGACGCCGCCCGCCAGGCCGGTGCGCTGCTGCGCGACGTCCGGCCCGCCGACCTGGGCGTGGCGGGCACCAAGAGCAGCCCGGTCGACGTGGTCACCGAGATGGACCTCGCCTCCGAGAAGCTGGTCCTGGAGCTGATCACCACCCGCCGCCCCGGGGACGGCTACCTCGGCGAGGAGGGCTCCGAACGCCCCGGCACCAGCGGTGTGCGCTGGGTGGTCGACCCGCTCGACGGGACCGTCAACTACCTGTACGGGCTGCCCTCCTGGGCCGTCAGCGTGGCCGCCGAGCTGGACGGCCGGGCGGTCGTCGGCGTGGTGTACGCCCCGGCGCGCGGCGAGCTGTTCCAGGCGGTGCTGGGGCGCGGCGCGCTGCTGGACGGCCGTCCGCTGGCCGCCCGTCCGGCCCCGCCGTGGGGGCAGGCGCTGATCGCCACCGGCTTCAACTACGTGCAGGACGTACGGGTCCGCCAGGCCGAGATCCTGCTCGCGCTGATGCCGCAGGTGCGCGACATCCGGCGCGGCGGGGCCGCCGCGGTCGACCTGTGCGACCTCGCGGCCGGGCGGCTGGACGGGTACTACGAGCGGGGCCTGGCGCCGTGGGACCGCGCGGCGGGCTGCCTGATCGCCGCCGAGGCCGGCGTCCTGGTCGGCGGCCGGCCCGGGCACGGGCCGGACGGCGAGCTGACGGTGGCCGCCGCCCCCGGCGTCTACGAGCCGCTCCAGGAGCGGCTGGCCGCCCTGCGCGCCTGGGCCTGACGGGGACGGGGGCGGGAGGAGGGGTGCGGGAGCGGTTCCCGCGCCCCTCCTCCCGCCCGTTCCCGCACCCCAGGCGCCGCTCGACCGGGCCCTCGCGGAGCTGCTCGACGGGCCCTTCCCGGTGCGCTCGACCGGGCCCGGACGGCGAAGAGCCCTGGCACACGGGGGATGCCAGGGCGTGGGTCTCGCTGGGGTGTCGCTGGTTGTCGGTCGGGTCCAGGGTCCTGCCGGATCCTGCACGGCCCCCGCAGGGCCGCTGGTGCCGGCGATGCCGGTCGTGGTGGTACGGGGTCAGGCGGCGGTGCGGTGGCGCTCCAGCACGGTGTCGACACCGTGCTCGGCGGCGAGCCGGCGCAGGTCGTCCAGCTCGGACTGTTCCACCTCGGCCAGGAACTCGTCCCCGGCCTCCAGAGCGCGGTGCAGGTCCTGCTCGGCATTGGCGATGCGCTGCAGGATTCCGGCGGTGAAGGCGTCCATACGGGCCCCCTTACTGTGTCGGACGTGCACGATCGTGCGTCCCCGGGCCAGGGGGCGCGAAGTCAGCGGAAGCACCGGGCCGGTTCTCGTGATCTCCGGTCGGGCGCGGAGACGGCCCTCGGGCCGCTCCCGTGACCCCACCCCCGGGGCCGGCGCGGATGAACGCACGGCGGGTGGGTGCGATCGGCCTACGAAGCCGGATCGCGGGTGTGCACCTGTCCTCCCCGCCCCCGGGTCGGGGAAACCTCCCGGCGCGAGAAAGTTGCCCGTGTCACAGTCCAACCGGACTGATTCCCCTGCGAACAACCGTTCGGCCCGGTGCGCGGGCGGCCCCCAGGCCGTGCCCAGGAGGCAGCTTATCGCTGCTTTACCGCGGGACCAGGCAGGATGGGGGCACCGTCGGAGCCGTGCGTCCGCTTCCGGGGCCGGCCTGGGAGAAGGGACAACCACCGTGCGGGTTCTCGTCGTCGAGGACGAGCAGCTGCTCGCCGAGGCCGTCGCCACCGGCCTGCGCCGCGAGGCCATGGCCGTGGACGTGGTGTACGACGGGGAGGCCGCGCTCCAGCGCATCGCGGTCAACGACTACGACGTGGTGGTCCTCGACCGCGACCTGCCGCTGGTCCACGGCGACGACGTCTGCCGCAGCGTCGTCGACCAGGGCCTGGCCACCCGGGTGATCATGCTGACCGCCTCCGGCGACATCAGCGACCGGGTCGAGGGCCTGGAGATCGGCGCCGACGACTACCTGCCCAAGCCGTTCGCCTTCAGCGAACTCGTCGCCCGGGTCCGGGCGCTGGGCCGCCGCGCGACCGTCCCGCTGCCCCCCGTCCTGGAGCGCGCCGGGATCTCCCTCGACCCCGGCCGCCGCGAGGTCATCCGCGACGGCCGCACCGTCCAGCTCGCCCCCAAGGAGTTCGCCGTCCTGGAGGTGCTGATGCGGGCCGGAGGCGCCGTCGTCTCCGCCGAACAGCTCCTGGAGAAGGCCTGGGACGAGCACACCGACCCGTTCACCAACGTCGTCCGGGTCACCGTGATGACCCTGCGCCGCAAGCTCGGCGACCCGCCGGTGATCGTCACCGTCCCCGGGTCCGGCTACCGGATCTGACCCCCCGGCCCCCGAGGGCCGACCCGAGAGGAACCCCATGACCACCCCGCCCCCGGCCGGCGGGTCCTCCGGCACGCCCGCCGGCGGCCCGCGACCCGCAGCCGTCCCGCCCAAGCCGCCGCACCCGCCGCGCGCACCGAGGCTCGGCTCGCCGTCGCACCACCACGGCTACGTCCCCGGCGACGGCATGCTCGGCTGGCTGCCGTTCCGCCCCACCATCCGGATCCGGCTCACCCTGCTCTACGGCGGGATGTTCCTGATGGCGGGCGTCGTGCTGCTGGTGCTGATGTACTTCTTCGTCCGCCAGGCCTTCCTCGACGTGCAGTCGCCGACCTTCGAGTTCGCCGAGTCGATCAGGGTCCAGGGGCGGCTGATGACCTCGGCGCAGTTCAACCAGTACCTCGCCGAGCAGCAGGACTACACCGCGAAGGTCGCCCTCACCACCCTGCTGCGCAAGTCCCTCACCGTGCTGGTCTGCCTCGCCGTGATCGCCTTCGCGGCCGGCTACGCCATGGCCGGCCGGGTGCTGCGCCCGCTCGGGCGGATCACCCGCACCGCCCGCGAGGTCGCCTCCTCCGACCTGCACCGCCGGATCGAGCTGGACGGCCCGGACGACGAGCTCAAGGAGCTCGCCGACACCTTCGACGACATGCTGGACCGACTCGACCGCTCCTTCGACTCCCAGCGCCGCTTCGTCGCCAACGCCTCGCACGAGCTGCGCACCCCGCTGGCGATCAACCGCACCCTGCTGGAGGTCCAGCTCTCCGACCCCGGGGCCTCCGCCGACCTCCAGCAGCTCGGCAAGACCCTGCTGGCCACCAACGAGCGCAGCGAGCAGCTGGTCGAGGGCCTGCTGTTGCTCGCCCGCAGCGACAACGAACTGGTGGACCGGCGGCCGGTGGAACTGGCCGAGGTGGCCGGCCGGGCGCTGGAGCAGACCCGCGCCGAGGCCGACAAGCGCGAGGTGGAGCTGCGCTCCGAACTCCACGCCTCGGTGGTCTCCGGCAACGGCGTGCTGCTGGAGCGGATCGCGCTCAACCTGCTGCAGAACGCGGTGCGCTACAACTCGGCCGACGGCTGGGTGGAGATCACCACGGCCGAGGTGCCCGGCGGCGGCGAGCTCGTCGTCTCCAACACCGGCCCGGTGGTCCCCGGCTACGAGCTGGAGCACATCTTCGAGCCGTTCCGCCGGATCAAGGGCGCCGACCGCACCCGCAGCGACAAGGGGGTCGGGCTGGGCCTGTCCATCGTCCGCTCGGTCGTCCGGGCGCACGGAGGGGTCGTCGAGGCCACTCCGCGCACCGGAGGCGGCCTCACCGTGAGGGTGCGCATCCCGGGAGCCTGAGACCGCTCGGAGGCCCGTACGGCCCCGGCTCTGCCTTTCGGGTGAGCCGCGGTCCGTGCGCCGACCATCGCAAGCCGCCCCCGCCGGCCGTGTCAAGACGACATAAGTGCTGGCGGGGGCGGCTTGTCATTTCCCGGGCGAGCAACTTACGGTGTCGTAACCTACGCAACCGTAAGGTTGAAGGTACGGCGCTGCGATCCGCAGCCGCACCCCGCCGTGCCGCGCCGCCGCGCCGTAGCCGTGACCCGCCCGATGTGCCCGCCCAACGCGCCCGTCCCGCGCGTGCCGTCTCTCCAGGAGCAAGACCGTGACCATCGCCCCCGTGCAGCGCAGCGCCTCGCTCGGATCGAGCGCCTGGACCGACACGCGACTGATCCTGGCCCTCGAAGAGGTCGTCGAGAAGGAGCTCGACCGACACCTCAAGGTCGCCAAGGAGTGGATGCCGCACGAGTACGTCCCGTGGAGCCAGGGCCGCGACTTCGACGGCGTCCTCGGCGGCGAGCCGTGGGCCCTGGAGCAGTCCAAGGTGACCCCGCTCGGCCGGGTCTCGCTGGTGGTCAACCTGCTCACCGAGGACAACCTCCCCAGCTACCACCACGAGATCGCCAGCATGTTCGGCCGCGAGGGCGCCTGGGGCACCTGGGTGCACCGCTGGACCGCCGAGGAGGGCCGGCACGGCATAGCGATCCGCGACTACCTGCTCGCCACCCGGGCCGTCGACCCGGTGGAGCTGGAGCGGGCCCGGATGAGCCACATGTCCGAGGGCTTCGAGTCCGACAACGCGCACAGCATGCTGCACTCGGTCGCGTACGTGGCCTTCCAGGAGCTGGCCACCCGCATCTCGCACCGCAACACCGGCCACTACGCCGGCGACCCGCTCTGCGAGCAGCTGCTCGCGAAGATCGCCAACGACGAGAACCTGCACATGGTCTTCTACCGGAACCTGCTGAGGGCCGCCCTGGAGATCGCCCCCGACCAGGCCATGCGCGCGATCGCCGACGTGATCACCGCCTTCCGGATGCCCGGCCACGGCATCCCCGGCTTCGAGCGCGCCGCCGCCCAGATCGCCATCGGCAACGTCTACAACCTGCGCATCCACCACGACGACGTGCTGCAGCCCGTGCTGCGCCACCTCAAGGTCATGGAGATCGCCGGCCTCGGCCCGGACGGGCAGCGCGCCCAGGACGAGCTGGGCGTCTTCCTGGACGGCCTGGACGGCCAGGCCCGGAAGTTCGAGGAGCGCCAGGCGGCCCAGCTGGCGCGCCGCGCGGCCCGGCTGGCCGCCCAGTAGCGGCACCCGTCGGCGGCCGGATCCGGATCGGATCCGGCCGGTCGGGTTGGGGGGATTTTCCGCGGTTTGCCCCGGAAGATTCAGAACGTGACGAAGCTCACACCGTGTCGCTCCGCGCCGCCGGCCGACTCCGTGCGGTGATCATGTCGAACCCGCCCCCGGTCGCCGTCCGTGACCGGATCCGGGGCCCGACCGCCCGCGGTGGATTGACCCGGACCCCTGGCGGGCAAGGGAATCGGCGAGGCGCCGCAGCGCAGGCGGTCACTGTCGGTGTCCGGCGGGCCGCCCCTGCGGCGGCCCGGCGATGGCCCAGCGTGAGGCCGCCCACACCCGATCCGATCACCCCAACGGACGCCCGGCTGAGTGTCGATTGAGTAACAGGGCTTGAAGTAAGGCAAAATCTCCGCCTCGGGTCGGGCACAAGACCGGCCCCCCATGCGTTACGTGCGCTGGAGATACCGCACACACCGCACAACCCGGAGGGGGAGAGCGAAAATGGCTACTGACTACGACACCCCACGCAAGACCGATGACGACCTCAACGAGGACAGCATCGAGGAACTCAAGGCTCGGCGGAACGAGAAGACCACCAGCTCGGTGGACGTCGACGAGTTCGAGGCCGCCGAGGGCCTCGAACTGCCCGGCGCCGACCTCTCGAACGAGGAGCTGTCCGTCCGGGTGCTGCCGCGCCAGGCCGACGAGTTCACCTGCATGAGCTGCTTCCTCGTGCACCACCGCAGCCAGCTGTACAGCGAGAAGAACGGCAACCCGATCTGCCGGGACTGCGGCGCCTGAGAACCCGCGGCCATGGTCCGGGTTCCGCGGTCGCCGCGAAGCCGGCACGTCGCCCCTTCCGGCCCCGGGCAGCGGGGCCGGAGGCAGCACCGGCGACCGCCGCGGCGGTCGGCACCTGCCGTACGGCGTCGGCGCGGTACGGAGCAGGGCAGTAGTACAGGAGTCATGGGGACGGTCCCGCCGGGCGGAACCGTCCCTCCTCCGTATCCGGGCTCGGACCCGGGGCGGCGCCCCGGGCGCCCTCCGCCCGACACCCTCCGCCAGGCGGCTCCCGCCGGGCGTCCTCCGCCGGGCTCAGGCGCGGGCGGACCTGCGGGCGTCGTCCAGCGCCTCGGCCAGCCGCATCGGCGAGCGGGTCGACAGGTAGAGGTACGGCGTCGGGTCGGCCGGGTCGGTCACCTCGACCTTCAGGGCGGTCGGCACGTAGCTGCGCAGCAGCATGAAGGCGCGCGGGTCGGACTTCACCCCGCGCCAGGCCACCGCCTCGGCCGGGCTCAGCGGCTGGGCCGCGCCGAGGGCGTCCACCGGGATCCGGGCCTGCCCGGCCACCAGCGAGCCCTGGACCACGCGGATCCGGGCGGAGCCGTAGCTGCTGATCGCGACGGCGCCGACGGCGACGCCGACCACCAGACCGATCAGGGCCCCGACCCCGCTGAAGCGGAGCAGGATCAGCGCGAGCGTCAGCCCGAGCGCGGCAGGGAACAGCCACCAGGAGCGCGGCACGGTGAGGCGTTCGTCGTACATGCCCTCCATTGTGGTCGCCGTTATGCCGTGCCCCGGCACCGCACCCCGTCGGTGCGGCCCGGGACCCGGGGCGCCGTAGTCGGGCGTGCACCCGCGCCCGAGTGGGTGCCGCCGGTGCCCGATCGGGCACCGGAAGACCGTTTCCCACGGATCTACTCGTCGGTAGGGTTGGTCGCCGTGACCGGTTCCGTAGCCACCCAGCCCGCCCAGCCGCCCGTGGCGGCGCCCGCCGCCCCGCTGCCCCCGACCGCGCCGCTGTCGCCGACCACGCCGCCGCCGGACGCCGTCCTGCCGCCGCGCGCGCCCGAGGCGCCCGCCCCCGGCACCCGGCTCGGCTCGCACTACGAGCACTGCTTCGGCTGCGGCCCGCAGCACCCCGGCGGCCTGCGGATCGACGCGGTGGCCGGCGAGGGCCTCGACGTCACCGCCGAGTTCACCGTCCGCGACCACCACCAGGGCGGCCCCGGGCTGGCCCACGGCGGCCTGCTGACCGCCGCCCTGGACGAGACCCTCGGCAGCCTCAACTGGCTGCTCCACGCACCCGCCGTCACCGGCCGGCTGGAGACCGACTTCCTCGCCCCGGTGCCCGTCGACTCCGTCCTGCACCTGCACGCCTGGATCACCGGCGTGCACGGCCGCAAGATCTACAGCGCCGCCGAGGGACGCATCGGCGGACCCGACGGCCCGGTCGCGCTCCGGGCGGCGGCACTCTTCGTCCAGGTGAAGCTGGAACACTTCACCAAGCACGGTCGCCCCGAGGACATCGAGAAGGTCCTCGACGATCCGGACCTGATGAAGCGCGCCAGAGCCTTTGAGGTGAACCCTTGAGCAGCACCCCCCGCCCGCCGGTGGACATCCTGATCCGACGCATCGACGCGGAACTGCCCCTGCCGTCGTACGCGCAGCCCGGCGACGCCGGCGCCGACCTGCGGACCACCGTCGACGCCGAGCTGGCCCCCGGCGAGCGGGCCGTCCTGCCGACCGGCATCGCCATCGCCCTGCCCGACGGCCACGCGGCCTTCGTGCACCCGCGCTCCGGGCTGGCAGCACGTTGCGGAGTTGCCCTCGTGAACGCCCCGGGGACGGTCGATGCCGGGTACCGTGGAGAGATCAAGGTGATCGTCGTCAATCTGGACCCGCACGAGGCCGTCAGCTTCCGCCGAGGGGACCGGATCGCCCAGCTGGTCGTCCAGCAGGTCGAGAAGGCCCGCTTCCACGAGGTGGCCGAGCTCCCCGGGTCTGCGCGGGCCGAGGGCGGGTTCGGGTCGACCGGCGGCCATGCCGCGGTCTAGGCTGCCCGCGGACTCGCAGGAAGCCGAGCAGGTATTCGCATCGGTCTTGGACCGGGAAGGACAGTGACCGTGTTCCGTCGTCGCCAGAAGAGCGAGGACGCTGTCGAGCAGCTCGCCGACGACGCCATCAGCGCCGACGAGACGGCCGATGACGTCGAAGGTTCCGCCGAGAGCGAGAGCGTGACCGAGCTGGACCCGGCCGACCGGGTCGGCCTGCCGCCGGCCCCGCGTCCGGACGGTCCGTGGGACTTCTCCGAGCTGGAGAATCCGGAAGAGGGCCGGGTCGACCTCGGGGGCCTGCTGGTCCCCGGTGTCGAGGGCATGGAACTGCGCGTCGAGGTGGCCGGCGATGCGATCGTCGCCGCGACGCTGGTCCTCGGCAACAGCGCCGTCCAGCTCCAGGCCTTCGCGGCCCCCAAGTCCGAGGGCATCTGGGGCGAGGTCCGCGAGGAGATCGCCAACGGCATCACCTCGCAGGGCGGCCTCGTCGAGGAGGAGGAGGGCGCCCTCGGGTGGCACCTCCGCGCCCAGGTCCCCGTACAGCTGCCGGACGGCACCCAGGGTGTCCAGCTGGTGCGCTTCGTCGGCTGCGACGGACCGCGCTGGTTCCTCCGCGGCGTGATCTCGGGCCAGGCCGCCGTGCAGCCCGAGATGGCCGGGATCCTGGAGCAGGTCTTCCAGCAGACCGTCGTCGTCCGCGGTGACAGCCCGATGGCCCCCCGCGACCCGATCGTGCTGAAGCTCCCCGAGGACGCGCAGATGGTCGCCGACGGCGGCGGCTCCGTGCCGGCCGCCGGCGAGGAGGGCCGCTTCGGCGGTGCCGCCCTCGACCCGTTCGCGCGCGGCCCGGAGATCACCGAGGTCCGCTGACCGGCCCGCTGACCGGCTCGATCGTCCCGTCCCACGGGTGTGGGGCGGGACGATTTGCTTGGGGCGGGTCCGGCCCCGTACAGTTCCGGAGTCGCCGCGAGAGCAGCGGCCGAAAGCAAGTCCGATGAATGAAGCTCCGGAAAACGGGGCGGAAAACGTCTGATAAGCTCGGAACACGAAAGAACGAAGCGCCCGGAGGGCCCGCTGGAAGGCGGTCCGAAGGAAGTGTCCGTTCCTTGAGAACTCAACAGCGTGCCAAAAGTCAAC
>NZ_JBSGXP010000032.1:0-61834 GCF_053610105.1 Kitasatospora sp. NPDC054939
ACATTCCGAACCCGGAAGCTAAGCCTCACAGCGCCGATGGTACTGCAGGGGGGACCCTGTGGGAGAGTAGGACGCCGCCGAACAATCATTCAGAAGAGCCCCCGCCGGGTGAACCGGACGGGGGCTTTTCTGTTGTAAGGTCATCGTGCAAAGTCGTCGTACCGTACAGGAGGCCCCCGGGTGGAGGTCCAGGAGACGCGGGTCCAGACCGATCGCGTCCTCACCATCCCCAACCTGCTGAGCATGGGCCGGCTGGTCGGCGTGCCGGTCTTCCTGTGGCTGATCCTGTGGCCGGTGTTCGGCGGGCCGAACAACGACGGCTGGGCTCTGCTGATCCTGATGCTGAGTGGGATCAGCGACTACCTGGACGGCAAACTGGCCCGCAGGTGGGGGCAGATCAGCCGGGTCGGGCAGCTGTTGGACCCGCTCGCGGACCGGCTGTACGTGCTGTCGACGCTGCTCGGCCTCACCTGGCGGGAGATCCTGCCGTGGTGGCTGACGGCGATCCTCCTCGCGCGCGAGCTGTTCATCGCGGCGCTGCTGCCGATTCTCAACCGGTACGGGTACGGGCCGTTGCAGGTGAGTTTCCTGGGGAAAGCCGCGACATTCAATCTGATGTACGCGTTTCCGCTTCTCCTGCTGGGGACCGGCGACAGCTGGATCGCCGAGCCGGCGGAGACCGTGAGTTGGGCGTTCATCTGGTGGGGGACGGTGCTCTACTGGTGGGCCGCCATTCTGTACGCGGTGCAGGTGCGGCAGATCGTCCGGGCCGCGAGTGCCCGCCCGTCGGCGGCCTGATGTCCACCCCCTGAGACGCGTGCGCTGAGAGAAGTACCACGACGCCACGGTGAGTCGGACGAAATCTTCCGGGTAGACAACCTCTGGAACGGTTTGATGGACCTCTAGGTCCACCACCGCGAAGGAGGACGCACCCGTAATGAAAGCCGTTGTGATGGCAGGGGGCGAGGGCACCCGACTCCGCCCGATGACGTCGAGCATGCCGAAGCCGCTGCTTCCGGTGGCCAACAGGCCGATCATGGAGCACGTCCTGCGGCTGCTGAAGCGGCACGGCCTGTCCGAAACCGTCGTGACCGTCCAGTTCCTGGCCTCGCTCGTGAAGAACTACTTCGGCGACGGCGAAGAGCTGGGTATGCATCTGACCTATGCCAATGAGGAGACCCCGCTCGGTACGGCCGGGAGCGTCAAGAACGCCGAGGACGCGCTCAAGGACGACTCCTTTCTGGTGATCTCCGGCGACGCGCTCACCGACTTCAATCTCTCGGAATTGATCGCCTTTCACCGGGAGAAGGGCGCGCTGGTCACGGTCTGTCTGACCAGGGTGCCGAATCCGCTGGAGTTCGGAATCACGATCACCGACGAGGAGGGCCGGGTCGAGCGCTTCCTGGAGAAGCCGACCTGGGGCCAGGTCTTCTCGGACACGGTGAACACCGGTATCTACGTGATGGAGCCCGAGGTCTTCGGCTACGTCGCGGCCGGCGAGTCGGTGGACTGGTCGAGCGACGTGTTCCCGCAACTGCTCAAGGAGGGCAAGCCGGTCTACGGCTACATCGCCGAGGGCTACTGGGAGGACGTGGGCACCCACGAGAGCTACGGCAAGGCCCAGGCGGACGTGCTGGAGGGCAAGGTCGAGGTCGAGCTCGACGGCTTCGAGATCTCGCCGGGCGTCTGGGTGGCCGAGGGCGCGGAGGTGGATCCGGAGGCGGTGCTGCGCGGGCCGCTGTACATCGGGGACTACGCCAAGGTCGAGGCCGGGGTGGAGATCCGCGAGCACACCGTGCTGGGCAGCAACGTGGTCGTCAAACGCGGTGCCTTCCTGCACAAGGCCGTGGTGCACGACAACGTGTACGTGGGCCCGCAGAGCAACCTCCGCGGGTGCGTGATCGGCAAGAACACCGACGTCATGCGGGCGGCCCGGATCGAGGACGGCGCGGTCATCGGGGACGAGTGCCTGATCGGCGAGGAGTCGATCATCGCGGCGAACGTCCGGGTGTACCCGTTCAAGACGATCGAGGCCGGTGCGGTCGTCAACACCTCGGTGATCTGGGAGTCGCGCGGGCAGGAGCACCTGTTCGGGGTGCGCGGGGTCTCCGGCATCCTCAACGTGGAGATCACCCCCGAGCTGGCCGTCCGGCTGGCGGGGGCCTATGCGACGACCCTGAAGAAGGGCGCGACCGTCACCATTGCGCGTGACCACTCGCGTGGTGCGCGAGCACTCAAACGGGCGATGATCTCGGCGCTGCAGACCAGCGCGATCGACGTCCGGGACCTGGAGAACGTGCCGATGCCGGTGGCCCGGCAGCACACCGCGCGGGGGAGCGCCGGCGGGATCTTCCTGCGGACCACCCCCGGGGTGCCGGACTCGCTCGACATCCTGTTCTTCGACGAGCGGGGCGCCGACCTGTCGCAGGCCGGGCAGCGCAAGCTGGACCGCGTCTACGCCCGCCAGGAGTACCGCAGGGCCTTCCCCGGCGAGATCGGCGATCTGACCTTCCCGTCCAGCGTCTTCGACTCCTACGCCGGCAACCTGCTGCGGGCGGTGGACACCAGCGGGGTCCGGGAGGCCGGGCTGAAGGTGGTCGTCGACACCGCGCACGGCAGCGCCGGGCTGGTCCTGCCGAGCATCCTCGGCCGGCTCGGGGTGGAGACGCTCACCGTGTCCAGCGGACTGGACGAGGCGCGGCCCACCGAGGACGCCGAGGAGCGGCGGGCCGGCCTGGCCAGGCTCGGCGAGCTGGTGGCGTCCTCCCGGGCGGCCTTCGGGGTGCGGTTCGACCCGGTCGGCGAGCGGGTGGCCTTCGTGGACGAGCTGGGCCGCGTGATCGACGACGACCGGGCCCTGCTGGTGCTGCTCGACCTGGTCGCGGCCGAGCGCCGCAGCGGGCAGGTGGCGCTGCCGGTGACCACGACCCGGATCGCCGAACAGGTCGCCGCCTACCACGGCACCCAGGTCATCTGGACCACCACGACGCCGGACGACCTGGCCAAGGCGGCCGCCGCCGAGGGCACGGTGTTCGGCGGCGACGGACGCGGCGGCTTCGTGGTGCCGGAGTTCAGCGGGGTGCTGGACGGGGCCGCGGCCTTCGTCCGGCTGGTCGGCCTGGTGGCCCGCACCCAGCTGACGCTCAGCCAGATCGACGCGCGCATCCCGCAGGCCCACATCCGCCGCCGGGACATCGCGACCCCGTGGGCGGCCAAGGGCATGGTGATGCGCTCCGTGGTCGAGGCGGCGGGCAGCCGACGGCTGGACACCACGGACGGCGTGCGGGTGGTCGAGGCGGACGGGCGCTGGACGCTGGTGCTGCCGGACCCGGCCGAGGCGGTCACCCACCTGTGGGCGGAGGGCCCGGACGACGAGGCGACCGACGCCCTGCTCGACGAGTGGGCGGCGGTGGTGGACGGCGCCGGACGGTGACGGACGCGTGCTGACGGCGGGGTGGGACGGCGAAGGCCCTCCCACCCCGCTGTCCGTTTCGTGCGATTGGTCGCTTTTGAAGTGTTCGCAGGTCAGGGGCTGTGCGCCGGTCCGTCCGCGGGCATGGGACGATGGTCCGCATGCCAGCGACGCCGACGCCGAGTGCCCGCGACGGACGGTTCGACCGTCCGGACGCGTCGATGTCCCTGCTGACCAACGTGATGGACCACAGTCTCGACGAGGGCTACGCCGAGGCGGCCGCGGCGCGCGGAGGCGCGCGCGACAGCCGGATACCCACCACGACCCGCGGCCTGGTGACCCTCGGGGCCGGGCTGGCGCTGGTCGGCGGGATCCTCACGGTCGGCGCGGTGAACGCGCAGGAGGCGGCGCCGACGCTGGCCAAGGAGCGGGACGCGCTGATCCACCGGGTCAATGACGCCAACGGCTCGGTCGACCGCCTGCAGAAGCAGGTCCAGGACCTGCGGCGGCGGGTCGACACCACCCAGCAGCAGGCGCTGAACTCCGGCGACGGCGGGCTGGCCGGCCTGGCGGCCGGGGTGGGCCTCTCCGAGGTCAGCGGGCCGGGCGTGCGCCTGGTCCTGGAGGACGCGCCCGGTACCGGCGCCGGCGGGGCCGTCGATCCGCGCGCCGAGGGCTTCGCCAACAGCGGGCGGCTGCGCGACCGGGACCTGCAGCTGGTGGTGAACGGCCTCTGGCAGACCGGCGCCGAGGCGGTATCCATCAACGGACAGCGGCTCACCGCCCTCTCCGCGATCCGCAACGCCGGCGACGCGGTCCTGGTGGACAACCGGCCGCTGGTGCCCCCGTACACGGTGCTGGCGCTGGGCGACGGATCGAAGCTGGTGTCCGGCTTCGAGCGCAGCATGGCGGGGGAGTACCTGCGGATCCTGCAGGAGAAGTACGGCATCAAGTCGACGATCTCGACGCAGAAGAACCTGACGCTGCCCGCCGCGGTCGGCATGACGCTCCGCACCGCGCAGCCGGTGTCGCCCGAGCCCACCGAGGGGCCGGACGCCACGCCCTCCGCCGCCGGGAGCGCCTCGGGAACGCCGTCCGGGAGCCCCTCCCCGAGCCCGTCCAGAACCCCCGGCGGGACGGGCTCGCCGAGCCCGTCCGCCAGTAGATCGACGCGTCCTGCGGCGCCGCCCAGCACGCCGAAGAAGACCACCACCAGCCACGCGCCCCCGGCGACCACGACCGGGTCGCCCGCCACAGGGACAGGAGCAGCCAGACCGTGATTGCCGTACTGGGTCTTGCGATCGGGGTGGTCGTCGGCCTCTTCGTCCAGCCCGAGGTGCCGGACGCGTTCGTGCCGTACCTGCCGATCGCCGTCGTGGCGGCGCTGGACGCCGTGTTCGGCGGTGTCCGGGCGATGCTGGACGGGATCTTCAACGACAAGGTGTTCGTCGTGTCGTTCCTGTCCAACGTGGTCGTCGCGGCGCTGATCGTCTTCCTGGGCGACCAGCTCGGCGTCGGCTCGCAGCTGTCCACGGGTGTGGTGGTCGTCCTCGGCATCCGCATCTTCTCCAACGCCGCAGCGATCAGGCGCCATGTCTTCCGCGCCTGAGACGGGGCGGGGGCCCGCGGACGAGGGGAAGCCGGGGAACGGATCGCCGGACGAACGGGCAGGAGAAGCGGTGCGCGAGGGCACGGACCAGGCCACGGACGGGCGCGCCGGCGCGAGCGGGCGCCGGGACGGGGCGGCGGAGCAGCGGGCCGGGAAGCCGGACACCGCGTCGGCCGACGCGCCGGGCGAGCGCGAGCCGGGCGGGCCCGCGGCACCGGCCGCGGAGACCGCCGGGGCGGCGGAGCCCGTCGAGGAGGCCGCGGACCCGGCGGCGTCGACCGAGCGGGTCGAGGAGGTCGCGGACGCCCTGGAGGGCGCGGAGGCCGCGGAGGCGTCGAGGCCTGCGAAGGTCGAGCGGGCTGCGGCGGAGTCGGCCGGGGATCCGCGTGAGGGCGGCGGCGAGGAGGAGGTCCGGGTCGGGCCCGCGGCTGCGGCCGAGCCCGCGGAGCCGCGTACAGCCGAGCCGCGGACAGCGGAGCCCCGTACAGCGCAGCCCGTCCGCGGGCCGGAGCCCGTACGGGCTGCCGAGCCGGCGCGGCCCGAGCCGGACCCGGCGCTGGATCCGGCGACGCTGGTGCTGTCGAAGGCCGCGCCCAAGCCGATACCCGCTGCTGCGGCTGCTCCCGCTCCTGCACGGCGGCCCGAGCCTGCAGCGGCGCCCGAGGCCGAGCCCGATCGCGAGCCCGAGGGTGCGGCCGAGGCCCCGGCCGCGGACGCCGACGAGCCCGCGGCGGAGTCCGCGCCGGACCCGCGCAACGCCGGGCGGCGCCGGCTGCAGTCGGCGCTGTGGCCGCCGCGGCTGTCGCGCGGTCAGCTGGTCGTGGCGCTGCTGCTGTTCTCGCTCGGGCTGGCGCTGGCGATCCAGGTGCGCTCGACCAATGACCACCACAGTCAGCTGCGCGGGGCGCGCCAGGAGGACTTGGTGCGCATCCTCGACGAACTGGACAGCCGTCAGCAGCGTCTCCAACAGGAGAAGGCGGAGTTGGAGCAGTCCCTGGCCAAGTTGGAGAACAGCTCCAACCAGGCCAAGGAGGCCCAGGAACAGACCAGGAAGAAGGTGACGGAACTCGGTGTGCTCGCCGGTACCGTCAAAGCCACTGGTCCGGGCATCGTACTCACGGTCGATGATCCCCAAGGGCAGGTGAAGGCAGATATGCTGCTGGACACCCTGCAGGAACTCCGAGCGGCGGGGGCGGAGGCGATTCAGATCAACGATGTGCGCGTGGTGGTCAGTACCCACTTCACCGACGTCTCGGGCGGCGGTGTGCAGATCGACGGGAAGAAGGTCTCGCAGCCCTACCGCTTCACCGTCGTGGGCAACCCGCAGGACCTGACGCCCGCGTTGAACATCCCGGGAGGTGTGGTCCGGACGCTGGAGAGCAACGCGGCCAGGGCCACCATCTCCCAGCAGCAGAAGGTCGTCGTCGACGCCGTCGTCGAGTTGAAGACACCGCAGTACGCCAAACCGGCGCCGAAGTGACGGGGCACCCGCCGCACGGCCCGTCAGCTGAGGTCAGCCCCCGGTGGGGGTCACCGCAGTCGGGTCGGCGAGACTGGTCCCCGGCATCACATGCCGGAGCACCACCCGTCGGAGCACCGCTCCCGCCGGCCCGGTCCGCAACCGGGTCCGCAGCCTGTACGAGGTCCTCACCCTGCCCCGCGGGCGGGTCTGTCACACGCAAGGGGATTCGCCCGTGAGTTTCTTCTCCAAGTTGTTCGGTCGTAACAAGGACCGGGACGCGGCGGCGGTCGAGGCGCCGACCGCGTACCACCGCCAGCCGGAGGACCCGGCCGTGCCGGGCATGCGTCCCGCCCCCGAGGCGGCCGGCTACCCCGGCGAGCGGCCCCTCTTCCGGGACGGCGCCGGCGCCCAGTACGCGGGTAATCCGGTGGGCTACGGCGCGTCGGTTGACCCCTCCGCCGACCCGCGCATAGGTTTCCAGTCAGGACCCTCAACCTCTGGTGGAGGGTTTGCCCCGGACCCGTACGCCGGCCACCACCCGGCGGGTGTGCCGCGCCAGGAGGCTGCGAACATGGCTGGCTACGCTCCGTGTCCCCGCTGCGGGAACCAGAACCCGGCCTCGGCCCGATTCTGCTCCAACTGCGGAACGGCGCTGCGGGGCGGCGCGCTGCCCGAGGGGGCGGCGGAGACCACGTCGACCATCTCGATCTCCGGCCTGGAGTCGTACGACCCCAACGCCACCACGGGGACCGGCACCACGCCGGCGCTGTCGCCCGAGGTGCTGGCCGCGATCGACGCACTGCCCCCGGGCTCGGCCCTGCTGATCGTCCAGCGCGGCCCGAACTCCGGCAGCCGCTTCCTGCTGGACTCGGACATCACCACGGCCGGCCGCCACCCGCAGGGCGACATCTTCCTCGACGACGTGACGGTCTCGCGCCGGCACGTGGAGTTCCGCCGCACGCCGATCGGCTTCACGGTGGCCGACGTGGGCAGCCTCAACGGCACCTACGTCAACCGGGAGCGGATCGACGAGGTGTCGCTGAACAACGGCGACGAGGTGCAGATCGGCAAGTACCGGCTGGTCTTCTTCGCCGGCCACAACCGGGGGTACTGACCACGACTTCGGCAGGAGCCCGAGTGAGCGCGCATACTCCTTCGTCTCTCGGGGCGGCCAACCCCGCGCCGTCCGGCCCGCAGACGGGCCAGGCACGCGGGGTGGTCGCGGCCCCCAGGCAGCCGGTCCGGGCAGTGGACCGGCTGGCCGGGGAGGCCCGCCGGCGCGGCGGCAACGAGCTGCTGAGCATCGGTGCGGTGCTGGCCTTCCTGCGCGACGACTTCCCCGAGGTCACCATCTCCAAGATCAGGTTCCTGGAGTCGGAGGGCCTGGTCGAGCCCCAGCGCACCCCCTCGGGCTACCGCAAGTTCAGCCCGGCCGACGTCGAGCGGCTGGCGTACGTGCTGCGCATGCAGCGCGACCACTACCTGCCGCTGCGGGTGATCCGCGAGCACCTGGACGCCATCGAGCGCGGCGAGAACCCGCCCGCCCTGCCGCCCGCCGAGGCCAGGCCCGGCCCGCTGGAGGAGGCGGACCGCGAGCTGGTCGCCGCCGCCGAGTCCGCCGCGGGTGTCCGGCTCGGCCGGGCGGAACTCCTCGCGGCGGCCGAGGCCGGCGAGGGCGAACTGGTCGAGTGGGAGGCCTACGGACTGCTCCGGTCCGGCCCGGACGGCGGCTACGACGGCGAGGCGCTGCAGGTCGCCCGGCTGGTGGCGGAGCTCGGCCGGTACGGGTTCGAACCGCGCCACCTGAGGGCCATGAAGGCTGCCGCGGACCGCGAGGTCGCCCTGGTTGAGCAGGTCGTGGCGCCGCTGCGCCGCCACCGCAACCCGCAGACCCGGGCACACGCCGAGGCCACCGCGCGCGAGCTCGCCACCCTCTCGGTGCGGCTGCACGCGGCCATGGTCCAGGCCGGTCTGAAGACCCGGTCGTAGCGCATCGCCGGGTGCGGTCCGCAGGGGCCCCCGCCGGCCGCCCCGGGGGCGCTGACCTGCACCGTCGGGCCTGCGCTTTCATATCCGGGTTGTGGGCCATAGGGTTGCCTGTGTGAATGAGCTCGACGTCGTGGGTGTCCGGGTGGAGATGCCTTCCAACCAGCCGATCGTGCTGCTGCGGGAGGTAGGGGGCGATCGGTACCTGCCGATCTGGATCGGCCCCGGCGAGGCGACCGCGATCGCCTTCGCCCAGCAGGGCATGACGCCGGTGCGCCCGCTGACGCACGACCTCTTCAAGGACGTCCTGGAGGCGCTCGGCCAGCAGCTCACCGAGGTGCGGATCACCGACCTGCGCGAGGGCGTGTTCTACGCGGAGCTGGTGTTCTCCGGCGGGGTGGAGGTGAGTGCCCGGCCGTCCGACGCGATAGCCCTGGCGCTGCGCACCGGTACCCCGATCTACGGGAGCGAGGAGGTGCTCGCCGAGGCGGGCATCGCGATCCCGGACGAGCAGGAGGACGAGGTCGAGAAGTTCCGCGAGTTCCTCGACCAGGTGTCGCCGGAGGACTTCGGCGGTGGCGGGCCGCAGTAGGCGGTGTGCGGTGCGTGACCCGGTGGCCGGTGGAGCCCGGCGACCGTCGTAGATCATTCCGTTTTGCCAAAAGACGTCCACCTACCCACACTGGGGGCACGAAAAACCACTCTCCTGAGTGATGCGGTTTGTGCGGCTCGGCGTGGCGATCGTTGACGGGTCATGGGCTACTGCCTACCGTCAGGAGTGGCTGCCCGGGTGCCTTCACCCGTGTGCCGGTTTGCCCGCAGCACGAGTGGACGGAGGTAGGCATGACCAGTACCGGCGACGAAGCGGCCGTGGGAGGCCTGTGCTCCGTGCACCTGCCCCGCGCCGCCCGTCCGGTGGCGGAGCTGCCGAGGCCCGAACTGCCCCGGATGGCCCGGTTCCCGGCCGTCCAGCCGGGCCAGCCCGCCATCGAGCGGCTCGCCCCGACCTCCGCGCTGATCGGCTACCGCGGCCCGACCGCCTGCGCCGCCGCCGGGATCACCTACCGCCAGCTGGACTACTGGGCCCGGACGGGCCTGCTGGAGCCGAGCGTGCGCTCGGTGTACCCGGCGAGCAGTCAGCGGCTGTACAGCTTCCGGGACATCCTGCTGCTGAAGATCGTCAAGCGGCTGCTGGACGCCGGGGTCTCGCTGCAGAACATCCGGGTGGCCGTCGCCCATCTGCAGGCCGCCGAGGTGGCCGACCTGGCCGGGCTGACCCTGATGTGCGACGGTGCGACGGTCTACGAGTGCACCACGCCGCAGCAGGTGGTCGACCTGCTGAAGGGCGGCCAGGGCGTCTTCGGCATCGCGGTCGGCGCGGTCTGGCAGGAGCTGGAGTCGGCCCTCGGCCGGCTGCACGCCGAGCGCACCGACACCGGCGAGACGCTGCTCGGCCACGACCCGGCGGACGAACTGGCGCAGCGCCGCAACCGCGCGGTCTGACCGCACCGCCGGTCCGCCGGCGCCACCGGATCCCGGCACGGGCCCGGACGGGGAACCGTCCGGGCCCGTCGCGTCGTCAGCCCTGGTGATTCGATCAAGGCCGTGGCGGGGATGCAGCCCCGGCGGGCGGATCGGTGCCCAGGCAGGCGGATCAGGGGAGGACGGGTGCGGTTCGGCACCGGGACGGGCGGCGCGTCAGGCACGGCGGACACCTCGGACACCTCGGACACCGCGGACACCGCGGACACCTCCGGCATACCCGCACTGCTCCGGCGGCGGGCACGGCGGCTGGTGCTGCGCGCGGCGGACCGGCTGCGGCGGCGCCGGGTGCAGCGGCGGCTCGTCCGGCTGGCCGTGCTGCTCTGCGTGCTGGCCCTGGCGCCGAGCGCCTGGCTGCGGTTCACCACCGACCGGCAGGTCGGCACCGTGGAGAGTGCGCCGCACGCCCCGGTGGCGGTGGTGTTCGGGGCCGGTCTGGTCGACGGCAGGCCCTCGCCCTACCTGGCGCACCGGCTGGACGCGGCGCTGGAGCTGTACCGGCTGCAGAAGGTGCAGGCGATCCTGGTCACCGGTGACAACAGCCGGGTGGCGTACGACGAGACCCGCGCGATGCGGGAGTACCTGATCGAGCGCGGGGTGCCGGGGATCCGGGTGGTCGGGGACCACGCGGGCTTCGACACCTGGGACTCGTGCATCCGGGCCAAGCGGGTCTTCGGGGTGGACCGGGCGGTGCTGGTCAGCCAGACCTTCCACGTCCGCCGGGCGGTGGCGCTCTGCGAGGCGGCGGGGATCGACGCGTACGCGGTCGGGGTGGAGGAGTGGCACGACCTCACCTGGCGGTACGGGGAGCTGCGGGAGATCCCGGGCGCCGGCAAGGCCGCCCTGGACGCGCTGCTGCGGCCGGACCCGGTGTTCCTCGGCCCGCGCGAGCCGGGCATCCCGCGGGCCCTCGCGGACGCCGCGGGGCGCTGACGGGGCGCTGACGCGGCGGGATTGTCGTACCCGTGCGGGATGATCGGCGGGTGCGGTCACTGCCCAGCATCATCCATCTCGACATGGACGCCTTCTTCGCCGCGGTGGAGCAGGCGGCCAAGCCGAGCCTGCGCGGGAAGCCGGTGGTCGTCGGGGGGCTGGGCGGGCGCGGGGTGGTCTCCACGGCCTCGTACGAGGCGCGCAGGTTCGGGGTGCACTCGGCGATGCCGATGGCCCAAGCGCGCCGGCTCTGCCCGAACGCGGCCTTCCTGTCGGGGCGGTTCGAGGCGTACCGGCAGGTCAGCGAGATCGTCATGGGCCTGCTGCGGGAGCTGTCGCCGCTGGTGCAGCCGCTCAGCCTGGACGAGGCGTTCGTCGACCTGGAGGCCGGGCCGTACGGGCCGGCGCTGGTGGAAGCCGAGCACGGGACGGGCGAGCGGATGGTGCTCGCCGTGGCGGAGGACCTCCGCGCCGACATCCGGTCGCGCACCGGGCTGACCGCCTCGGTGGGCGCGGCCGGGTCCAAGCTGATGGCCAAGATCGCCTCGGAGCGGGCCAAGCCGGACGGCCTGGTGCTGATCGAGCCCGGGCAGGAGCGGGCCGTGCTCGGCCCGATGCCGGTCCGGGCGCTGCCCGGGGTCGGCCCGGCCACCGAGCAGGTGCTGCGGCGGGCCGGGCTGAGCACGGTGGCGGACATCGAGGCGGCGGGGGAGACCGAGCTGGTGCAGCTGCTGGGCCGGGCGCACGGCGCGGGCGTGCACCAGATGTCGACCGGCTTCGACGACCGGCCGGTGGTGGCGGACCAGGACGCGAAGTCGGTCTCGGTGGAGGACACCTTCGAGGTCGACCTGGCGGACCGTGAGCGGGTGCTGCGGGAGGTGGACGAGCTGGCCGTGCGGTGCGTGCGGCGGCTGCGCGCGGCCGGGCGCTCGGGGCGGACGGTGGTGCTGAAGGTGCGGCGCTTCGACTTCTCCACGCTGACCCGTTCCGAGACGCTGCGCGGGCCGACGGACGACGAGGCCGTGGTGGTCGGGACGGCCCGCCGGCTGGCCGCGCAGGTGGACATCACCGGCGGGGTGCGGCTGCTCGGGGTCGGGGTCTCGCAGCTGGCCGACTACACGCAGGAGGACCTCTTCGCGCAGGCCGAGCGCGAGTCCGCGGCCCGGGAGGCGGCGGCTGCCGGCTCGGACACGGCGGACCCGGAGGCGCCGGCGGCGTCCGAGGAGGAGGCCGAGCACTCCGCGGGGGAGGCCGCCCCGGGGCGGCGCTGGTCGCCGGGGCAGGACGTGCGGCACGCCGAGCACGGTCCCGGCTGGGTGCAGGGCAGCGGGGTGGGCCGGGTGACCGTGCGGTTCGAGACGCCGTGGAGCGGGCCGGGCCGGGTGCGGACCTTCGCGGTGGACGATCCGGCGCTGGAGCCCTCCCGGCCGCTGCCGCTGCGCGGGGGCCCGGAGGACGGGTGAGCGCCCGGCGGGTAGGCCGGGCGCTCGGGGTACTGCGGTCGGGGGCGCCCCGGGGCGGCGGGCGGACCGCCGGAGACGTGCAGCGGCCCCGCCCGGAGGGGGTACCGGGCGGGGCCGCGTGTCGTGCCGGCCGTCGGCGGTCGCGATGCCCTCGTCGACCGCCGGGGCCGGCTGCCTCGCGCCCTGTCCCTGGGCGCGAGGGGGGACGCCTCGTCAGGCGTCGGTCTTGGCCAGCACGGGGCTGGGGGTCTCGGTCGCGTCGCCGACCACGGCGGGGGCCGGCTTGATCCGGCGGATCATGAACGGGACGGCGCCGGCGACCAGGCAGACCGCGGCGGCGGTCCAGAAGGCGTGCTCGTAGGCGTCCAGGGTGGGCAGCGAGACCGGGATCGGCAGCTTCATGGTGTCGCCGGTGAGGATGGCGGCCATGACGGCGGTGCCGATCGCGCCGCCGACGGTGCGCAGCACGGCGTTCATGCCGTTGGCGATGCCGCTCTGCTCGACCGGGACGGCGCCGTTGATGTAGGCCGGCATGGCGGAGAAGGCGAGGCCGATGCCGAGGCCGAAGACGGCGGCGGAGAGGTAGATGTCGCCCTCGGCGTCGTGCCGGACGGCGATGTAGGCCATCGCGGCCGCGCCGAGCACGCCGCCGAGGACCAGCGGCAGGCGGGGGCCGCGGCGGGCGATCAGCAGGGCGCCGACCGGGGCGGCGACCATCGAGCCGAGGGCGGACGGCAGCAGCATCACGCCGGCGTGCAGCACCGAGGCGGTGAAGCCGTAGTGGGCGAGCTTCTCCGGGGTCTGGGCGAAGTTGCTGATGACCATGAACGAGCCGTACATGCCGAAGCCGATGAGCAGGCCGGCCAGGTTGGTGAAGGCGACGGCCGGGCGGGACATCATCGTCATGTCGACCAGCGGGTGCTTGACCTTGACCTCGATGATGCCCCAGACCAGGGCGAGCACCGCGGCGACGGCGAACAGGCCGAGGGTGCGGTTGGAGGTCCAGCCCCAGTTGTTGCCCTGGCTGACGGCGACGAGCAGGGCGGAGAGCCAGCCGGCCAGGGTGAGCGCGCCGAGCGGGTCGGCGCCGCCGTCCTTGTCGGTGACCGGGTCGGTGGGCACCCGCAGGGCGACCAGGGCGACCGCGATCAGGCCGAAGGCGAGGCCCATCCAGAAGATCGACTTGTAGCTCCACTGCTCCAGGAGCAGGCCGGTGGCGACCAGGCCGAGGCCGCTGCCGACGCCCATCGAGGCGCTGATCGCGGCGACGCCGGCGGTGACCTTCTCCTTGGGCAGCTCGTCGCGGACGATGCTGATGGCCAGCGGCAGTACACCGCCGCCGGCGCCCTGGAGGACGCGGGCGACGACCAGCCAGGTGAAGGAGTGGGTGCTCACCGCGAGGGCGGATCCGAGGACCAGTCCGGCGAGCGAGATCAGCAGCATCGGCTTGCGGCCGCGCAGGTCGCCGAAGCGGCCCAGCAGCGGGGTCAGCACGGCGGCGGACAGCAGGTTCGCCGTCATCAGCCAGGTGATGCTGGAGCCGGAGACGTCCAGTTCCTTGGCGAGCGAGGGCAGGATCGGCACGACCGCGGTCTGCACGACGCTGAACGACAGCATCGCCACGAGCAGGGCGGGCAGGACCCGTGCACTGCTCTGGTTACCGGCCGCGACGGTGGGCTGTGGTGCCTCACTCACGGTTGGTTCCTCCCGTACATAGTGAATGAACTGAAATAACCATGCAGGGAGATACTTCAGTGTGTCAAATATCGATTGGTGAAGCTTTGGCAAAGTGGCGGGGCCCCGGACCGTGACCGGTCCGGGGCCCCGTGCCGCTCGCGCGCCGCGCCGTCAGACCAGCGGCCGCAGCGGCGCCGGCCGGCCCTCGCCACCGGTGGGCGGAGTGGACTCCGGGGCGCTGTGCCCGGACGCGGGCATGGGCGCCGCGGCGGCCGTGTTGTCGTGCACCTCGACGTGCTCGCGGCGCAGTTCGTCCCGCACCACCTCCTCCGCCGTGTAGCGCTCGACCACCAGGCGGACCCGCTCGATCGGGGCCAGGTACTTGCGCACCACCGGACGCTCCTCGCGCAGCGTGACCTCCTCGACCGCCTCGGCGATCTCCTTGTCGGTCAGCGCCGCCCGCTCGGCCTCGCCGACCGGCATCCGCTCCACCCGGACCCGCTCGCGGACCACCGCGACCCGGCGCTCCACCGCCTCGCTGGTGACGTACTTGCGCAGCTTGGCCGTGCCCAGGATGTGCCACTCGGTGGTGATGTCCAGCCGCTCCTCGCGGCAGGTGATCTCGACCGGGCCGCCGGGCGCGGACCCGGCCGGGCCGACGGCGTGCACCGGCTCGGCGGCCCGGACCGGTTCGGCGGTGCGGCCCTGCTCGGGGGCGGCGACCGGGCGGACGTTGGCCTCGGCGGGCCGGTCGAGACCGGGCTTGTCGAGGCCCGGCTTGTCGGTCAGGGGGACGGCGGGGGAGATCGGGGCGGACGCGGGCGGGGCGGTCTCGGTGACCTGGGGGACGGGCATGGTGGTCGCATTCGACGAGGTGGTGAAGGCCGCCGTCCGGGCGGTGGCGGCCGGGTCCGCGGCGCCGGCCGCGGAGTCGGAGGGGACGGAGCGGGGCGGCTCCGTCGGACGGGCGGCTGCGGCGGCGGTCCCCGCGGCCGCAGCGGCGGCGGGGACCCCGGTGCCGGAACCGAAGTCCAGGTCGGCGGGCTGCGAACCGGAGCCGTCGCCGGCCGCCGGGCGCCCGTCCGCGGGGGTGTCCAACCCGTAGTAGCGGTACAGCTGGAGCTCCTGGGCGGGCGACAGGTGCTGGCCGACCCCGAAGTCCGGGGACTCCTTGACCAGCGACTTGTCGTACGGCACCCGCAGTTCGTCGCCGGAGAACTCGCTGGTGGTCAGCGGGACGAAGGCGTCCCGGCCGAAGATGCCGGTCCGGACGGCGGCCCACTCCGGCTGGCCGGTGGCGTCGTCCAGGTACACCTCGTCGACCGTGCCGATCTTGTCTCCGTTGCGGTCGACCGCCTTGTGGCCGATGAGGTCCCGCGGGTCGATGTCGGTCTGCACTCTGTTCCTCCAGTGCGCTGCTCCTGCGGAACCCCCGCAGGCTGACGGCTGGAGGGCCCTTCCCATCCGCCACTTCACACCAAAAGCCATCAACCGGACGCGCGCGAGCCGGGAGCGCTCCTCGGGGCCGGGCACTGGGCCGTCCGGGTCACCCGCGGGAACGGCCGAGTGACGAGGCGCACCCGTGATCCGAGGGGCTTGCGCTGGTACCCTGGGCGCGACTGCCGAGCCCGCTCGGGAGAGTCCCCGCCGGCGGAAGCCGCTGGTCGGGGCGCCGAAGGAGCAAACCCTCCCCGGAATCTCTCAGGCATCCGTACCGTGCGGGGTAGGTCACTCTGGAAAGCAGGGCAGGACCGACGGCGAGGGAGCCGACGGCCACCACCCTCACCGACGGTGCAAGCCGGCGGCGCGCAGACCGTGCGCCGTGCGGGCGAAGCTCTCAGGTCCCGATGACAGAGGGGGAGGCCTGTCGGGTTCGTTCGCCCGGGTCGATTTGCCGCCCCCCAGCGGTGACGGCCGTCCGGCGTGCGTACCCCCGCCGGTCCGTGACCAGGAGGCCTCGACCACCATGAACGCCCAGCCGAACCCGGGACGTCCCACCAGCCCCGCGACCCTCAGCGAACTCGAACAGGCCAGCCCCTTCGAGAACCGCCACATCGGACCCGACGCCGCCGCGCAGGAGAAGATGCTGGCCCACATCGGCTACGGCTCCCTGGACGAGCTCGCCGCCACCGCCGTCCCCGAGGCGATCCGCTCCATCACCGCCCTGGACCTGCCCGCCGGCCGCAGCGAGGCCCAGGTCCTCGCCGAGCTGCGCGAGCTGGCCGGCCGCAACACCGTCCTCCAGCCGATGATCGGCCTGGGCTACTACGGCACCTTCACTCCGCCGGTGATCCTGCGCAACGTGCTGGAGAACCCGGCCTGGTACACCGCCTACACGCCGTACCAGCCGGAGATCTCGCAGGGCCGCCTGGAGGCGCTGCTCAACTTCCAGACCCTGGTCTCCGACCTGACCGGCCTGCCCACCTCGGGCTCCTCGCTGCTCGACGAGAGCACCGCCGCCGCCGAGGCGATGGCGCTCGCCCGCCGCGTCACCAAGGTCAAGGGCGGTGTCTTCCTGGTCGACGCCGAGACCCTGCCGCAGACCGTCGCCGTCATCGAGACCCGCGCCGAGCCGACCGGCGTCGAGGTCGTCGTCGCCGACCTGTCCGCGGGCATCCCGGCCGAGATCGCCGAGCGCGGCGTCTTCGGCGTGCTGCTGCAGTACCCGGGCGCCACCGGCGTGGTCCGCGACCTCACCGCCGTCATCGAGCAGGCGCACGGCCTCGGCGCGATCGTCGCCGTCGCCGCCGACCTGCTGGCGCTGACCCTGCTGAAGTCCCCGGGCTCGCTCGGCGCCGACATCGCCTGCGGCACCTCGCAGCGCTTCGGCGTGCCGATGGGCTTCGGCGGCCCGCACGCCGGCTACCTCTCGGTGCGCGCCGAGTACGCCCGCTCGCTGCCCGGCCGCCTGGTCGGCGTCTCCGTCGACGCGGACGGCAACCGTGCCTACCGCCTCGCCCTGCAGACCCGCGAGCAGCACATCCGCCGCGAGAAGGCCACCTCCAACATCTGCACCGCCCAGGTGCTGCTCGCCGTGATGGCCTCGATGTACGCCGTCTACCACGGCCCGGACGGCCTGGCCGACATCGCCCGCCGCACCCACCGCTACGCCGCCGCGCTCGCCGAGGGCCTGCGCGCCGGCGGGGTCGAGCTGCTGCACGGCGAGTTCTTCGACACCGTCACCGCGGTCGTCCCCGGCCGCGCCGCCGAGATCGCCGCCGCCGCCCGCGCCAACGGCGTCAACGTCCACCAGGACGGCGAGGACCGCATCTCGGCCTCCACCGACGAGACCACCACCCGCGAGCACCTGGCCGCCGTCTGGGCCGCGTTCGGCGTCGAGGGCGTCGAGGTGGCCGAGTCCGCCGACGCGCTGCCCGTCGGCCTGCTGCGCGAGGACGACTACCTCACCCACCCGGTCTTCCACAGCCACCGCTCCGAGACCGCCATGCTGCGCTACCTGCGCCGCCTGTCGGACCGCGACTACGCGCTGGACCGCGGCATGATCCCGCTGGGCTCCTGCACCATGAAGCTCAACGCGACCACCGAGATGGAGCCGGTGACCTGGCCCGAGTTCGGCCAGCTGCACCCGTTCGCGCCGGTCGACCAGGCCGCGGGCTTCCTCACCCTGATCCGCCAGCTGGAGCAGCAGCTGGTCGAGGTGACCGGGTACGACGCGGTCTCCATCCAGCCGAACGCCGGCTCCCAGGGCGAGCTGGCCGGTCTGCTGGCCGTCCGCGCCTACCACCGCGCCAACGGCGACACCGGTCGCGACGTCTGCCTGATCCCGTCCTCCGCGCACGGCACCAACGCGGCCTCCGCCGTGATGGCCGGCATGCGGGTCGTCGTGGTGAAGACGCTGGTCGACGGCGACGTGGACGTCGAGGACCTCAAGGCGAAGATCGAGAAGCACCGCGACGAGCTGTCGGTGCTGATGGTCACCTACCCGTCCACGCACGGCGTGTACGAGACCGAGATCACCGAGATCTGCGCCATGGTGCACGAGGCCGGCGGCCAGGTGTACGTCGACGGCGCCAACCTGAACGCCCTGGTCGGCCTCGCCAAGCCGGGCAAGTTCGGCGCGGACGTCTCGCACCTGAACCTGCACAAGACCTTCTGCATCCCGCACGGCGGCGGCGGCCCGGGCGTCGGCCCGGTCGCGGTCCGCGCCCACCTGGCGCCGTACCTGCCGAACCACCCGCTGCAGGCGGAGGCCGGCCCGGCCACCGGCGTCGGCCCGATCTCGGCCGCGCCCTGGGGCTCGGCGGCGATCCTGCCGATCTCCTGGGCGTACGTGCGCCTGATGGGCGGCGAGGGCCTCAAGCGCGCCACCCAGGTCGCGGTGCTGAACGCGAACTACATCGCCAAGCGCCTGGCCCCGCACTTCCCGGTGCTCTACACCGGCCCCGGCGGCCTGGTCGCGCACGAGTGCATCATCGACCTGCGCACGCTCACCAAGGAGACCGGCGTGACGGTGGACGACATCGCCAAGCGCCTGATCGACTACGGCTTCCACGCGCCGACGATGTCCTTCCCGGTGGCCGGCACGCTGATGATCGAGCCCACCGAGTCCGAGGACCTGCACGAGATCGACCGCTTCTGCGAGGCGATGATCGAGATCCGTGCGGAGATCGACAAGGTCGGCTCCGGCGAGTGGGCCGCGGACGACAACCCGCTGCGCAACGCCCCGCACACCGCCGCCACCCTGGCCGGCGACTGGGCGCACGGCTACTCGCGCCAGGAGGCGGTCTTCCCGGCCGGCGTCAACCCGGCCGACAAGTACTGGCCGCCGGTGAGCCGGATCGACGGCGCGTACGGCGACCGCAACCTGGTCTGCTCCTGCCCGCCGCTGGACGAGTACGGCGCCTGACGCCACCTGCCGCCCGACCCGGACGGCATGCGACAGGGCCCCGGCGGAACGTTCCGCCGGGGCCCTGCCCGTGTGCCGGTACTGCGGTCGCGGCCCCCTGTGGTGACGGCTGCCCCCGTCGGCGCGGCGCTCAGGCCGCGAAGGCGGCGGGGCGGCGCGGGGCGATCACCCGGCCGTCGGGCAGCAGCTCGCCGGTGTCCTCGAAGAGCAGGACGCCGTTGCAGAGCAGGCTCCAGCCCTGCTCCGGGTGGCAGGCCACCGGCTCGGCCGCCTCGCGGTCCTCGGACTCGGCCGACGGGCACTCAGGACGGTGCTGGCACATACGCGTACCCTCGCTTCGCGTTGCGATCCTCCCCGTGGACGCGGTCGCCGCCGGTTCAACCGTCGCCGCCGCCGCGGTAGTCGGACCTGTCCGGCCGGCCCAGGTGTGGACCGGCTCTCCTGTGGGTAGGACAGGTGGTCCTTCCACGCTGGTTCCCAGTGTCGGCATCCGGGGACGTTCGCGCAGCAATTTCGTGACATGCGCCACAACTCCCGGGCAGAGATCACCCGTTCAGATGGCTTTGGGCCGAAAGCAGTACCGGACGGGCCATCCGGTGACTGACCCCTTCGGGTCATACCGGATGGCCCGTCCGGGTGGCGGGCTCACAGGTGCACGGACGGGAGGGACTCCCGGGACTCAGGAGAAGCCGAGCAGCATCGGCTTTTCGAGCGCCGGACGGGCCAGCAGGGCGAGCAGATCGTCGGCGGGGTAGGCCCGGTGCGCGGTGACGCCGAGCGGGGCGGGCGCCAGCGGGATCAGCAGGTCGCCCTCGGTGCCGGTGTCCGGCCCGTGCAGCCACAGCGCGGTGGCGTACTGGCCGGGGAAGGTCAGCAGCCGGGGCTGCCGGCGCACCCGGGAGGACTGGGCGAGCTGCCAGGCCTGCCGCAGCGCCCGGACGGTGGAGTCCAGGTAGGGGCCGGCGGTGAAGTGGGAGAAGGCGTGCCCCTCGACGGCCTGCACCACCTCGGCCGCGGCGACCACCTCGGCGCCGTCCTTGATCAGGAAGCGCCAGCCCGTCCGCCGGGCCGCCGCGAGCGAGGGCCGCGGCCCCTCCAGGACGTGGACGGCGAGCGGGTGTGCGGGGAGCAGGGAGCCGACCGGATGGCGCAGCGCTGCGGCGGCCGGTTGGCGCAGGGCGGTCTCCGAGTCGAGCGCGGCGAGCACCGCGCGCAGGGCGCTGGGTGGGGGCTGGGGGGTCTGCAGAGTCATGGCGGGGTCGCCTCTCCGTGCGAGATCGGCGTGCGAGTGCGGCATACCGGCGTGGCGCGGTGTGTCTTCGGTGACGGGACCTGGCCGTGTCCGGTTGTGCATGATCGCGGTGCGGGCGCGGGGCTGCCGTCGACGAGGGTCTCGGATCGGCAGTGGGACCGGGCCGGAGCGCGCAGTGCGAATTCAATCGAACAGGTGCGCAGGGTGACCTGTTTATCACAGGCGGTGGCGTCGGGCAAGTCGGCAGTTGCGCTGAAACACCATCAGATTCCTTGCATTGCAAGCCGTTCGAAGCTCTCGGGTATCGATCTTCGGGGTGGGCATGATGCTTGCACGGTCGGCCGGTCGGCCGGCCCCGGAGGAGGGGACCCATGGGCGAGAAGGTCGTGGCGACGCGGGCGGACCTGTCGGACCGGCAGCTCTACCGGCGCAAGCTGCAGTCCTGTCTCGACGCGCTGGCACGGATGCTGCGCGAGGACCGCTTCGACCGACCGCGGGGCGTGATGGGGCTGGAGATCGAGCTCAACCTGGCCGACGAGCAGGGCCTGCCGGTGATGCGCAACGCCCAGGTGCTCAGTTCGATCGCCTCCAGCGACTTCCAGACCGAGCTGGGCCAGTTCAACATCGAGGTCAACATCGCCCCCCACCGGCTCTGCGGCCACGTGCTGGACGAACTGCGGGAGGAGATCGACACCGGCCTGCGCTACGCCGACCGCAAGGCCGCCGAGGTCGGCGCGCGGATCGTCATGGTCGGCATCCTGCCGACCCTGGAGAACGACCACACCGGGCTCGACGCGATGTCCCACAACCAGCGCTACAGCCTGCTCAGCGACCAGATCCTGGCCGCCCGGGGCGAGGACATCACGCTCGACATCGAGGGCGTCGAACGGCTCCAGCTGGAGTCCATCACGATGGTGGCCGAGGCCGCCGCGACCTCCTTGCAACTGCACCTCCAGGTCACCCCCGAGCGGTTCTCCTCGGTCTGGAACGCCGCCCAGGCGCTCTGCGCACCGCAGCTGGCACTGGGCGCCAACTCGCCCTTCCTGTTCGGCCGGGAGCTGTGGCGGGAGACCCGGCCGGTGCTGTTCCAGCAGGCCTGCGACACCCGTTCGGCGGAGCTCAAGGCCCAGGGCGTGCGCCCGATCACCTGGTTCGGCGAACGCTGGGTCGATTCGGCGTACGACCTGTTCGAGGAGAACCTGAAGTACTTCCCGGCCCTGCTGCCGATCTGCGACGACGAGGACCCGGTCAAGGTACTGGCCTCCGGCGGAGTGCCCCGGCTGGCCGAGATGCGGCTGCACAACGGGACCATCTACCGGTGGAACCGCCCGGTCTACGACGTCAGCGGCGGCGTGCCGCACCTGCGGGTGGAGAACCGGGCGCTGCCGGCCGGGCCGACGGTGGTCGACACCCTGGCGAACGCCGCCTTCTACTACGGGCTGGTACGGGTGCTGGCCGAGCAGTCCCGGCCGATCTGGACCCGGCTGCCCTTCGCCCAGGCCGACGCCAACTTCCAGCAGGCCTGCCGCCACGGCATCGACGCGGTGCTGCAGTGGCCGCGCTCCGGCCGGGGTGCGCGCGGCGCCGGACCGGCCGCCGTCCCCGCGGTCGACCTGGTGCTGAACGAGCTGCTCCCGATGGCGTACCAGGGCCTGGACGAGTGGGGCGTGGAGCCCGCGGACCGGGACCGCTACCTGGGCATCATCGAGCAGCGCTGCCTGCGCCGCACCAACGGCGCGGCCTGGCAGAGCGCCACCTTCCACCGGCTGCGCGAGCAGTTCGGGATGGACCGCCCGGCGGCGCTGGCGGCGATGACGCGCCGCTACATCGAGCACATGCGCAGCGGCGAGCCGGTGCACACCTGGCCGGTGGGGTAGCGCCCGCCGCGGGCCGCCGGCCGGCCGCGGGCGGTGTGGAAGGATGATCGCTCCGGCGGTCGGCCGACGGCCGGAGCGACACCGGCCCGCTGGAGCAGCCCGTGACCACCGCCTCGACCGAACCGGGGACCGCGAAGCCGACGCGCCGGCTGCTCGGCATCGAGCTGCTGATCGTCCTCGGGCTCTCGCTCGGGGCCAGCGGCATCGGCGCGCTGATCAGCTTCACCGGTTCGCTGACCGAGGAGTTGAAGCTCGGCCAGCAGGTCGCCACCCTGAACGCCTCGCGCGCCCCCGACCGGCCCTGGCTCGACCTCGCCTGGCAGCTCTACTACATCGGCCGCGGACTGATGCCGGTCGTCCTGGTCGGCTACCTGCTGGTGCGCGAGGGTACGGCACTGAAGGTGCTCGGCTTCGACCTCGGGCAGAAGCTGCGCGACCTCGGCCGGGGCGCCGTGGTGGCCGCCGCGATCGGCGGCTCGGGACTGGCGCTCTACCTGGCCTCCCAGACGGCCGGCTACAACCTCACGGTGGCGCCCTCCGGACTGCCCGACGTCTGGTGGCGGATCCCGGTGCTGGTCGCGGCCGCCTGGCAGAACGCCATCCTGGAGGAGGTCCTGGTCGTCGGCTACCTGCTGCGCCGCCTCGGGCAGTTGGGCTGGTCCTGGCCGGCGGCCGTGGTGGCCAGCTCGGTGCTGCGCGGCTCGTACCACCTGTACCAGGGCGTCGGCGGGCTGGTCGGCAACATGGTGATGGGCGCGGTGTTCTGCCTGCTGTACCGGCGCTGGGGGCGGGTGATGCCGCTGGTGGTCGCGCACGCGCTGATCGACACCGTGGCCTTCGTCGGGTACGCGCTGCTGGCCGGCCACGTCAGCTGGCTTCCGACGGACTGAACCCGCTGCGCAGCGCGTCGCCGCGCGGCGGGCGGGCGAGCAGCCGGTCGACGTGCCGGCGCTCCAGCCCTTGGCCCGGGTCGATCGGCAGCAGCAGCCGGTCGCGGCGCCAGAGCGAGCGGCGCACCAGCCGGGCCGGGATGACGTCGTCCACCCAGGCGAACGGCCGTCCGGCGGCGTGGCGCAGCAGCGGCGCCCACTTGTGCGCGGAGAACAGCTCCATCAGCGGCACCCGGGGGTCGCCGGGCTGCGGGACGTACCCGGTGAAGCGGACGTACGGCAGGTCGGGCAGGCCGATCGCCGGGGCGATGTGGGTGTTGGCGTGCTCCTCCCACGTGGTGGCCCACACCAGTTCGTAGGTGGCGGCGAGTTCGTGGAGCCACGCGCCGTGCCGGGCGGAGAGCAGCACGGTGTAGCCGAGCAGCGTGTGGCTGTCGAACCCGGCCTCGGGTCTGGGGCAGACCGGGTTGAGGGACCCCGTCGACATCCAGGAACAGCAGTGGCTTCGGCACCGGGAGCCCCCCACGTACGACAGTGTTGTCACCTGGTCGGACGAGCGCGACCCTCCGGAGGTTGCCCACCGGAGGGCGCACAAGGGGGCGCACGCAGGGCGCGCGGGCTCGGGTCGCCGGGGGTGCGGCTCAGCGGGCCCCGGCCGGCCGGGCGCTGTCGTCCGGGGCGGCGAGCGGCTGTACCGCGGCCGGGGCGGCCTTCCGGGACAGCCGGCGGACCTCGGGTTCCAGCAGCACCACGGCGCTCAGCAGCAGGCAGAGCGCGGCGCAGGCCCAGAGCGCCCCCGACAGCCCGAGCAGGCCCGCCAGCGGACCGGCCAGCGCGGTGCCCACCGGCGACAGCGAGAGCGAACCCAGGTGGTCGTACGCGGCGACCCGGGAGAACATCTCCGGCGGGATCTCCTGCTGCAGGGCGATCATCCAGTTCACGCCGAAGACCGTCACCCCGGCGCCGGACAGGAACATCGCCACCACCAGGACCGGCAGCGGCGCCGCCGGCGCGAGGGCCGCAGCCGGGACGCCGAACAGGAAGACGCCCCAGTTGCCCGCGTACAGCAGGCGGCGCGGCCGCCAGCGGGCCATCAGTACGCCGGTGACCACCAGGCCGACGCCGTGCGCCGCCAGCGCCAGGCCCCAGGCGCGCGCCCCGCCGAGCTCCTGCTTGGCCACGATCGGCCCGTACACCGCGTCGACGGCGGTGATGCAGGCCATCAGCACCGAGAACTGGAGCACGACCACCCAGAGCCAGCGGCGGGAGGTGAACTCGTGCCAGCCCTCGCGCAGGTCGCGGAGCATGCTGCCACCGGTGGCGGCCGGGGCCTGCTCGGGTTCCAGGAAGAAGCGCAGGCCGGCGGCGACCAGGAAGCAGCCCGCGTCGATGGCCAGCACCCAGCCCGGGCCGACCGCGGCGGTAAGCGCGCCGCCCAGCGCCATCCCGCCGATCTGGGCGGAGTTGAGCGCCATCCGGAAGACCGAGAAGGCCCGCGGGGCGTGCTCGGGGGCCACGCTCTGCATGATCATGCCCTCGGAGGCGGGCGCGTAGAAGGCGTGGCCCGCGCCGCCGGCCGCCGACAGCACGACCAGCTGCCAGAGCCGGGCGTCCCCGGCGAGGACGAGGACCGCCAGGACCGCCTGGGAGAGCGCGTTGAACAGGTTGGCCGCGACCATCATGTGGTGGCGCGGCAGGCGGTCGGCCAGCGCGCCGCCGACCAGCAGGAGCAGCACCACCGGGACCAGCCGGGCGGCCGTGACCCAGCCGACCTCGGTGGCGGTGCCGCCGTTCTCCAGGACGGCGAAGGCCGTCGCGATGGGGGCGCCCGCGTTGCCCAGCCCGCTGACCACGGTGGCGGCGGTCTGGATGCGGTAGTTGCGGCCGGCCCAGGGTAACCGGCGGCGGGGGTGGAAGGTTCGGCTGCGCACCACGCGAACTATGGCGCCGGGGCGGCCCGCTGTCCACCGGTTTTGCCCGCTACCCCATCTCCTCCAGGGCGCGGCCCTTGGTCTCCCGGATGCAGAAGGCCACGAAGGGGATGGAGAGCAGGGCGAAGCAGGCGTAGATGACGTAGGTGGCGGCCAGGTTCCAGTCGGAGAGGTCGGGGAAGGTGACGGTGATCGCCCAGTTGGCGATCCACTGGGCCGAGGCGGCCACCGACAGGGCCAGCGCCCGGATCCGGTTGGGGAACATCTCGCCGAGCAGCACCCAGACCACCACGCCCCAGGAGAAGGCGAAGCAGAAGACGAACACGTGGGCGGCGACCAGCGCCACCGTGGCGTAGGTGTCGTCGAGGGTGGCGGTGTCGCCGGTGCCCTGCCGGTAGGAGAAGGCCCAGGCGGCGGTGCCCAGCGCGGCGGCCATCCCGGCGGAGCCGGCCAGGGCGAGCGGTTTGCGGCCCACCCGGTCGACCAGCACCATCGCGACCACCGTGCCGATCACGTTGATGATCGAGGTGGAGAGGCTGATCAGCAGCGAGTTCGACTCCTCGATGCCGACCGACTGCCAGAGGAAGGACGAGTAGTAGAAGATCACGTTGATGCCGACGAACTGCTGGAACACCGAGGCGCCGATGCCCACCCAGATGATCGGCAGCAGCCCGAACCGTCCGCCGGTAAGGTCCTTCGCCCGGGGCTTGTGGGTGGACGCCAGCACCGCGCGGATCTCCGCGACCCGGGCGTCGAGGTCCACCGCCTCGCCCTCCACCTCGCGCAGCACTTTCCGGGCCTGCTCCTCGCGGCGGTCGGCGATCAGGTAGCGCGGGGACTCCGGGATCGCCAGCGCCATCAGCCCGTACACCAGGGCGGGGACGGTCTCGACGCCGAGCATCCACTGCCAGGCCTGGATGCCGGCCAGGTGGCCGGTCGACCGGCCGCCCGCCGCCTCGTTGAGCGCGTAGTTGGCGAGCTGGGAGACGGTGATGCCGAGCACGATCGCCATCTGCTGGAAGGACGCCAGCCGCCCCCGGTAGGCGGGCGGGGCGACCTCCGCGATGTAGGTCGGGGCGATCACCGAGGCGATGCCGATCGCGATGCCGCCGACCACCCGCCAGAAGCCCAGCACCCCGATGCTCGGCGGGAACATCGAGCCGATCCCGCTGACCGCGAACAGCAGCGCGGCCAGCAGCATCGTGCGCACCCGGCCGAGGTGGTCGGCCAGCCGCCCGGCCGCCACCGCGCCGGCCGCCGAGCCGAGCAGCGCGATCGCCACGACGAAGGCCGTCTCGCTGTTGCCGACCTCGAAGTGGTCCTGGATGCCTGTCACCGCGCCGTTGATCACCGCGCTGTCGTAGCCGAACAGGAAGCCGCCCATCGCGGCGGCGGCGGAGATGAAGACGACGTGTCCGAGGTGCGCCTCGCCGGAGGCCCTGAGGCCAGGGGATGGTGACACGCGCGCTCCCGGGGTCGACGGGCCCGACGGCACGGCCGAGGGCAGGGTTCGTCCCCCATTCCATCAGCGGGTCGGCCGCCGCGCGCGGTATGACGGTCCGTTCGGCGGAGCGCGGCGGGGGCGGGTGCGCGCCCCCGGGGGCGGGCGGGTCAGCCGCGCCGGGCGTTGCGGCGCAGGAGTTGGGCCCGCGCGCCCCGGTCGCCCGGGCCGCCCCGCTCGGCCAGCCGGTCGGCGAGGGCGTACTGGTCGGCCGGGGGCTTCTTGTCGTCGTACTTGAACTTGGCGCGCACCTCCCGGACCGTCAGGCGCAGACCGCGCAGGCCCGGGAGCAGCCGGGCGAACTCGCCCTCGCCCGGGGTGACCCGGACGTCCGGGGTCTCGGGCTGGAAGTGCGCGAGCTGGCGGTTGAGGATCTCGGCCTTGCCGGCGGCGTCCTCGACGACCTCGGCGGTGCAGTGGAAGTGGACGGAGGCGTAGTAGCTGGTAGGGGTGCCGGGCTCGCCGCGCCAGTGGCCGGGAGCGAAGGCGTAGTCGTCGGTCACCGCGAGGGTGACCTGCGGGTCGGCGCGGACGGCGGCGAGCAGCGGATTGGGCGCGGCGAGGTGGAGCAGGACCTCGCCGCGGTCGGCGTCCAGCAGGAAGTGGGTGGGGACGAGCAGCGGGCCCTCGCCAGGGCGCCCGTTGGCGGCGAGGAGGCCGAAGTCGCGGCCCTGCGCCAGCCAGGCGCGCCACTCGGCCTCGTCGCCGCGGTCCCAGGAGCGGATCAGCACCGGCGGGCCTCAGCCGCCGAGGGCGCGCAGGTGCGCGGGCAGCGGGACGGCGGTGGAGGGGTGCGGCTCGGGGGTGCCGTAGCCGCTGGTGAGGGGCACCACGCCGGCCCAGTACGGGAGGTCGCGGTCGGCCGCGTCGTCGTCGGCGTCGTCCGCGCGGGTCTTGGCCGAGACCTCGTCCAGGACCAGGCGGATCACCGCGGTGGCGGCGAGCTCCTTGGCGTTGGCCGGGCGGACCTCGCCGGAGCGGCCGGGCACGGCCTGGTCGACCAGCGCGTCCAGCGCGACCGCCAGCTCCTCGGGGTCGGTGACCTGGTGGGCGGTGCCGTGGGCGACCACCGAGCGGAAGTTGACGGAGTGGTTGAACGCCGACTTGGTCAGCACCAGGGCGTCGACCTGGGTGACGGTCACGCAGACCGCGAGCCCCTGGTCGGCGCAGGCGCCGCGCATCGGGCGGCTGCCGGTGGAGCCGTGCACGTAGAGGCGGTCGCCGACCCGGGCGTAGATGGTGGGCAGGACGACGGGGGCGCCGTCCGCGACGAAGCCGAGGTGGCACAGGTAGCCGCTGTCGAGGATCGCGTGGATGGCGTCCTTCTCCCAGGTGGCGCGGTCCCGGTAGCGGGTGGGGGTGGTGCGCGGGGTGCGGGGGTAGGACGCGGGTGCGTCCGGCGTGTCGGGCAGGCCTGACATGACAACCTCTATGTACTAGTGCATAATATGCTTTGTGCTAGGAGACTATCCGATCAAGGGGCGCCGTGCCAGCGAAATCGCGGCCGACGTCGAACAGGCGGTCGCCGACGGACGGCTCGCACCCGGCGCCGCCCTGCCCCCGCTGCGCGACCTGGCCGCCGACCTCGGCGTCAACGCCAACACCGTCGCCGCCGCCTACCGCCTGCTGCGCGACCGCGGCGTGATCGAGACCGCCGGCCGCAAGGGCAGTCGCATCCGCCCCCGGCCCGCACTCACCCCGCGCGACGAGATCCGGGTGCCCGTCCCCCCGCACGCCCGCGACCTCTCCGACGGCAACCCCGACCCCGCCCTGCTGCCCGACCTCACCCCCGCCCTCGTCGCCGCCGCCGAGCACGCCCGCCGCGAGCCCGTCTTCTACGGCCGCCCGCCCGCCGACCCCGAACTGCTCGCCCTCGCCCGCGACGCCTACCTCGCCGACGGCATCCCGGCCGGGGAGCTCGCCGTCTGTTCCGGCTCCCTGGACACCATCGAGCGGATCCTCGTCGCCCGGCTGCGCCCCGGTGACACCGTCGCCGTCGAGGACCCGGGCTGGGGCAGCCTGCTCGACCTGCTGCCCGCCCTCGGGCTGCGCACCGCGCCCGTCCGGCTGGACGACGCGGGCATGCTCCCCGGCGCGCTCGCCGAGGCGCTGGCCGCCGGGGCGCGCGCGGTGATCGTCACCAGCCGGGCGCAGAACCCCACCGGCGCCGCGCTCACCGCCGCCCGGGCGGCCGAGCTGCGCGCCGTCCTGGCCGAGCACCCCGAGCCGCTGCTGATCGAGGACGACCACGGGCACGGCATCGTCGACCGGCCGTACCACCCGCTGGTCACCGCCGGCCGGGCGTCCTGGGCGGTGGTCCGCTCCGCGGCCAAGGCGTACGGCCCCGACCTGCGGCTGTCGGTGGCGGTCGGCGACCCGGACACCGTCGGCCGGGTGCTCGGCCGGCAGCGGCTCGGCGCCGGCTGGGTCAGCCACCTGCTGCAGCGCACCGTCGCCGAGCTGTGGCGGGCCGACGCGGCGCCCGCGGACCGGGTGGCCGCCGCGTACCGGGCCCGGCGGGACGCGCTGATCGGCGGGCTCGCGGCGCACGGGATCGCCGCGCACGGCGCCAGCGGGCTGAACGTCTGGGTGCCGGTGCCGGACGAGACCACCGCGCTGGCCGCCCTGGTCCAGCGGGGCTGGGTGGCGGCGCCCGGCGCGCGCTACCGGCTGGACTCCCCGCCCGGCCTGCGGTTCACCGTGGCCCGGCTGGACCCGGCGGACGGGCGGCGGCTGGCGGACGACCTCGCGGAGGTGCTCGGCGCGGGGGGTGCCCTCGCCCGGCTGGTCTGAACCCGCCGGTAACACTTGAGAAACCTGCTGCAGATACCTAGCGGTAACTAACGCGGGCATGTCATCTTCGTCGCGCCACCGGCCGGCGGCCCTCCCTCACCTCCGTGTCTCCCCGCCCCCACATCGCGGCGAGACCGACCGCAGGAGTTCCGCCGTGCTCGCTCACTGTGTCAGCAGTACCCGAACCAGCAGGACGACCCGCTTCACCCGACGGCTGCTCGCCGCCGCGCTCACCCTCCCGCTCGGCGCCGCCGGCCTGCTCGGGGCCGCCGCCCCCGCCCAGGCGGCGCCAACCGCGGCCGGGCCCACCGCCAGCGTCACCCTCGGCGACAGCTACATCTCCGGCGAGGCCGGCCGCTGGAAGGGCAACTCCGTTGTCTCCGGCGGCAGTCGGGCCGGCACCGACCGGGCCTGGACTGGCAGCGCCTACGACCCGGCGCAGATCTACGGCAGCACCTACGCGAGCGGGTGCGACCGCTCCGACGTCGCCGAGGTCCACAGCGCCCCGACCGTCGCGCAGACCCGGATCAACCTGGCCTGCTCCGGCGCGGTCGCCGCCAACGTCTACCGCGCCGCCAGCGGCGGGCAGGCGTTCAAGGGCGAGGCCCCGCAGGCCGACCAGCTCGCCGGCGTCGCGGCGACCCACAACGTCAAGCTGATCACGCTGTCGATCGGCGGCAACGACCTCGGCTTCGCGGACGTCATCGAGACCTGCGTCAAGGACTACCTCATCTGGTGGTCCTACTGCCACGACGACCAGCAGGGCGAGGTGGACGCCCGGATGCCTGCCGCGATGGCCGGGGTCCGCAAGGCGATCGACGAGGTCCGGGCGGTGATGGCCGCGGCCGGCTACGGCTCCGGCGACTACCGCTTCGTCCTGCAGTCCTACCCCTCGCCGATCCCGCGCGCCGGCGAGATGCGCTACCCCGAGAGCGGCTGGAGCCGCGCCGACACCGGCGGCTGTCCGTTCTGGAACGCCGACGCCACCTGGGCCCGGGACACCCTGGTGCCGCGGATCTCGCGCGAACTCGCGGCCGTGGCGGCGGCGAAGGGCGTGCAGTTCATGGACCTGAGCGACATGATGCAGGGCCGCGAGGTGTGCTCCAAGACCACCCGGCAGGCCGCCGCCAGCACCCCGCCCTCCGCCACCACCAGCGAATGGGCACGGTTCGTGGACGCCGGGCTGAGTGCCTCCCAGGGCACCGTCCAGGAGTCCATGCACCCCAACCACTACGGCCAGCAGGCCCTCGGCAGCTGCCTCACCCTGCTGTACGGCAAGACCGGCGGCAACTGGTCCTGCCGCAACACCGCGGGCCAGGACGCGAGCGGGATGTACCTGGTCGCCAAGTAGCGTACGCGCCGGTGCCCCCGCCGGACGATCGGCGGGGGCACCGGTACGCGGAGCGCTGCGGGCATCGGCGCGACTGCGGGCGTCGGTGCGCGTGCGGGCGTCGGTGCGGGGCTCAGCCCTTGGCCAGCAACGCCTGGGCGTGCGCCTTGACCTGATCCTTCGTCAGGTACGCGTCGGTGTACTCGAAGTCGCGCAGCCGGGCGGGCTGGCGGGCGAGGAACCCGGTCCGGACGAAGTCGTCGCCCGCCGTGGCGTTGAGCAGCCAGTTGGCGCCCACCCGGAACTTCGCCGCATTGGTGCGCATCGCCATCAGGTGGTAGCCGCGCGCCACCACCTGGGCCGGGACGCCCTTCAGCTCCACCCCGATCGGCTTGGACACCGCGTCCTTGCCGCCGAGGTCCACCACCAGGCCCAAGTCCTTGTGGTAGTACGGCTCCAGCGGCTGGTGGCGCAGCGCGGCGATCACGTTGTGCGCCACCGCGCGGCCCTGCCGGGCGGAGTGCTGGGCGGTCGGCGGGCAGACCGCGCCGTCGCCCTTGGCGAGGTCCGGCACGGCGGCCGCGTCGCCCAGCGCGAAGACGCCCTCGAACTGCGGCACCCGCATCTCGGCCGTCACCGCCACCCGGCCGCGCACCGTCTCCGCGTCCAGGGTGCCGATCAGCGGGCTCGCGGCCACCCCCGCCGTCCAGATCAGGGTGCGGCAGGGCAGTACCCGGCCGTCCGTGAACTTGACCGACTCGGCGCCGACTTCGGCCACCGAGACGCCCAGCGACACCTCGATGCCCCGGCCGCGCAGCACCTCCAGCGCGGTGCTGCCGAGCGCATCGCCCAGCTCGGGCATCAGCTTCGGGGCGATGTCGATCAGGTGCCACTTGATCTGGTTGGCGTCCAGTCGCGGGTAGCGGCGGGCCGCGGCGGTCGTCAGGCGCTGCAGGCAGGCCGCCGTCTCGGTGCCCGCGTACCCGCCGCCGACCACCACGAACTGCAGCCGGGACTCCCGCTCGTGCTGGTCCAGGGTGGCCGAGGCGAGGTCGAGTTGGGCGATGACGTGGTCCCGGACGTAGGTCGCCTCGGCGAGCGTCTTCATGCCGCGGGCGTAGTCCGTCAGGCCCGGGATGTCGAAGGTGCGGGTCACACTGCCGGGCGCCAGGACCAGGTAGTCGTAGCGCTGGGCCACCACCTCGTCGGTGATCTTGCGGACCACGCAGACCTTGGACCGCGGGTCCACGCCGATCGCCCCGCCGGGGACGATGTGGGTGCGGCGCAGGCTGCGGCGCAGCGAGACCGCGACGGACTGCGGGGTCAGCACGCCGGCGGCGACGTGCGGGAGCAGGGGCAGGTAGAGCTGGTAGCTGAAGGGGGTGACCAGCGAGATCTCCGCCTCCGAGGGTGCGAGCTTGCGTTCGAGGCGGCGAGCGCACTCCAGTCCGGCGAAGCCGCCGCCCACGATCAGGATCCGAGGTCGTTCCATCGCTCATCCCTTACAGTGCGGGTCCTGCGTGCAGGGCCCGGGCCACTACTGCCCGCCACACTCGCACGGAGCAGCGGCCCCTGCCACCGGGGCGGCGCGGGAGGGGGAGCGGGACGGGGAGCCGCGCGGCTGGGTGGCGGCGGAGCGGCGGGGGAACGGCATGGGTGTGGGCGGGCCCGGGGTGGCCGTGCGGGGCGCGGGGCTCGGTAGGCTGTCGGGCGTGCTCCCCGAGGTGACGGCGATCCGGTACGTGACGCCACTGCGAGAAGGCGGCTCGATGCCGGGCCTGGTCGAGGCGGACGACCGCCGGCTCTACGCGCTGAAGTGGGTCGGTGCCGCGCAGGGCCGCAAGGCGCTGGTCGCGGAGGTGCTGGCCGGCGAGCTGGGCCGGCGGCTGGGACTGCCGGTGCCGGAGCTGGTCGTGGTCGACCTCGACCCGGTGCTCGCCCGCAGCGAGCCCGACCAGCAGATCCAGGACCAGCTGCGGGCCAGCGGCGGCACCAACCTGGGCATGGCCTTCGTCAGCGGCGCGCTCAACTTCGACCCGCTCTGCTTCGACGTCGACCCGGTGACGGCCGGCCAGGTGCTCTGGTTCGACGCGCTGATCGGCAACGTCGACCGCTCCTGGCGCAACCCCAACCTGCTGGTGGCCACCGGCGGGTTGCGGCTGATCGACCACGGCGCGAGCCTGATCTTCCACCACCACTGGCCGGGTGCGGCCGGATGGGTCCGCAAGCCGTACGACGCCTCCGACCACGCGCTGCTGCGCGCCGAGCCGGACCTCGCGGCGGCCGACAAGCTGCTGGCGCCGCTCGCCGAGGCGGCGGTGGAGGCGGCCGTCGCGCAGATCCCGGACGTCTGGCTGGCGGACGAACCCGGCTTCGACTCGCCCGAGGCGGTGCGCGCCGCGTACCGCACCCAGCTCGCCGAGCGGCTGGCCGGTCCCCGGGACTGGCTGCCGGAGCTCCCGGAGGTGTCCGCATGACCGAGTCGTCGCGGCCGGCCCTGCCGGCCACCGTCCAGCTGCAGGACTACGAGTACGCGGTGATCCGGGCGGTGCCCCGGGTGGAGCGCGGCGAGTGCGTCAACGTGGGAGTGCTGCTGTACTGCCGGCAGAGCTCGCACCTGGCCGCCCGGACCCACCTCGACCAGTCGCGGCTGCTGGCGCTGGACCCGGTGGCGGACGTGGCGGGGGTGCGGCGGGCGCTGCACGGGATCGAGGCGGTCTGCGCGGGCGGTGCGGCGGCCGGTCCGGCGGCGGGGGACAGCCCGGGGCAGCGGTTCCGCTGGCTGACGGCGCCGCGCAGCGCGGTGGTCCAGCCGGGTCCGGTGCACACCGGGCTGACCGGGGACCCCGGGGCGGAGTTGCGGCGGCTGTTCGACCAGCTGGTGCTGTAGCGGCTGCGGCGGGCCTCCCGGCCGGGGCGGGGGCTCCGTCCGGTCCCGTCCAGGCCGCTCTGCCCCGTGGGTCCCGGGGGCCTCGTCCGTCCCGTCCGCCTCGGGTGAGGACCTTTGCTGTGGTCAAAGCTTGAGCGCCTGAAGCTTCGAGTCGTACCCTGGCGTCATGGGATCGAGATCGACGGCGACCGTCCCGACGGATGCCGAACTGATGGAAGCACTGGCCGCGGTCGGTGCCGCCTACTTCCAGGACTTCGCGGCGGCGGCGGCCCGGCACGGGCTGTCCTCCTCCCAGGCCAAGGCGCTGGGTGCGGTGCAGGAGCCGGTGCCGATGCGGGCGCTGGCCGGGCGGCTGGGCTGTGACGCCTCCAACGTGACCGGCATCGTCGACCGGCTGGAGTCGCTGGGCCTGGCGCACCGCGAGGCGGCGGCCGGCGACCGCCGGGTGAAGATCGTGGTGATCACCGAGCGCGGCCGGGAGATCCTCGACCTGGTGCGCAGCGAGATGGCCCGGACCCACCAGGCGCTGGCGAGCATGAGCGACGAGCAGAAGGTCGCCCTGCACTCGATCTGTTCGCAGGTGCTCCCGGTGATCGGCGGCCGGTCGCTCTGACGGCCGGTCGCTCTGACGGCCGGTCGCGCCGACGGCCGCGGGGCCGGTCGGGTGCGCCCGCGCGGCGGTGCGCCCCGCCCGCCCGGGTGCGCCGCCGTTCCGGCTGACCTCGGCTGTTAGGCTTGCGAAGCGTGAGCGCGAAGCCCCAGATCCCCAATGTCCTGGCCTCCCGGTACGCCTCGGCGACCCTGGCCCAGCTGTGGTCCCCCGAGCACAAGGTGGTCCTTGAGCGCCACCTGTGGCTCGCCGTCCTGAAGGCCCAGCAGGACCTCGGTGTCGAGGTGCCGGCCGACGCCGTCGCCGACTACGAGCGGGTGATCGACCAGGTCGACCTCGACTCGATCGCCGCCCGTGAGCGGATCACCCGCCACGACGTGAAGGCCCGGATCGAGGAGTTCAGCGAGCTCGCCGGCCACGAGCAGATCCACAAGGGCATGACGTCCCGGGACCTGACCGAGAACGTCGAGCAGCTGCAGATCCGCCAGTCGCTGGAGCACGTGCGCGACCGTACGGTCGCCGTGCTGGTGCGCCTGGGCCGGCTCTCCGCCCAGCACGCCGAGCTGGTGATGGCCGGCCGTTCGCACAACGTCGCCGCGCAGGCCACCACGCTGGGCAAGCGCTTCGCCACCGTCGCCGACGAGCTGCTGGTCGCCTTCAACCGCCTGGAGGAGCTGATCGCCCGCTACCCGCTGCGCGGGATCAAGGGCCCGGTCGGCACCGCCCAGGACATGCTGGACCTGCTCGGCGGCGACACCGCCAAGCTCGCCGAGCTGGAGCAGCGGGTCGCCGGCCACCTCGGCTTCGACAACGTGCTCACCAGCGTCGGCCAGGTCTACCCGCGCTCGCTGGACTTCGAGGTGCTGACCGCCCTCGTCCAGCTGTCGGCCGGTCCGTCCTCGCTGGCCAAGACCATCCGCCTGATGGCCGGCCACGAGCTGGTCACCGAGGGCTTCAAGGAGGGCCAGGTCGGCTCCTCCGCGATGCCGCACAAGATGAACACCCGCTCCTGCGAGCGGGTCAACGGCCTGGCCGTCATCCTGCGCGGCTACGCCTCGATGACCGCCGAGCTGGGCGGCGACCAGTGGAACGAGGGCGACGTCTCCTGCTCGGTGGTGCGCCGGGTCGCGCTGCCGGACGCCTTCTTCGCCTTCGACGGCCTGCTGGAGACCTTCCTGACCGTCCTCGACGAGTTCGGCGCCTTCCCCGCCGTGATCGAGGCCGAGCTGGACCGCTACCTGCCGTTCCTGGCGACCACCAAGGTGCTGATGGGCGCGGTGCGCGCGGGCGTCGGCCGGGAGACCGGGCACGAGGTCATCAAGGAGCACGCCGTCGCCTCCGCCCTGGCGATGCGCGCCGGTGCCCGCGAGAACGAGCTGCTGGACCGCCTCGCCGCCGACGAGCGGATCCCGCTGGACCGCCAGGCCCTGGACGCGCTGCTCGCCGACCGGCTCTCCTTCACCGGTGCGGCCGGCGCCCAGGTCGCCGAGGTCGTCCGCCGGGTCGAGGCCGTCGCCGCGGCCTACCCGGAGGCCGCCAAGTACGCGCCGGGCGACATTCTCTGACGCTCCGTCGGAGCTGCTGTCAGCTCTTCGAGGGCCCCGCTGCCGGACCGGTGGCGGGGCCCTCGGGCGTCGGGGCCCGCAGGTGGCCGGGGTCCAGCGGCGGAGCGCCCGTACTGCAGGACCACTGGCAGTCGGGCTCGGCCACCGGGCGCTGCGGGTCGTCGGGCGCCAGCACGTTGCCCCGGACGGTGGCGGCGGCCAGCAGCCCGCCGGCGACCAGGAGTCCGGCACAGATCAGCATCGCGGTGCCGAAGGCCGCGTCCACCGCGGCGGGCACCTGGTAGGCGTCGCCGCTGAGCCCGGCGAGCGCGGGCAGGGCCGCCACCGCGAGCAGTCCGGCCGCCCGGGCGGCGGCGTTGTTGACGCCGCTGGCGATCCCCGCCCGGCGCACCTCGACCGCCGCCAGCACGGTCGCGGTGAGCGGTGCGACCAGCAGCACCATCCCGCAGCCGAGCACGGTGACGGCCGGCAGCACGTCCGCCCAGTACGAGGCGTCCGGTCCGATCCGCAGCATCAGCAGCACCCCGGCGGCGCAGATCAGCGGGCCGAGGGTGAGCGGCAGCCGGGGGCCGATCAGCTTGCCGAGTTCGCCGGCCCGCGCGGAGAACGCCAGCATCAGCACGGTCGTCGGCACCAGGGCGAGCCCGGCGGTGAGCGGGGAGAAGCCGGAGACCGTCTGCAGCTGCACCATGAGCAGGAAGAAGATCCCGCTGAACGCCGCGTACACGCAGAGGGTGACCAGGTTCACCGCGGTGAACAGCCGGGAGGCGAAGAGCTCCGGCGGCAGCATCGGTTCGGCGCGGCGCCGTTCGACCAGGACGAACACCGTGCCGAACAGCAGGCCGGCCGCCCCGGTGAGCCAGACCACGGGGGTCAGGCCCTCGCCGGCTGCGGTCAGCGCATAGGTGACGGAGCCCAGGGCGAGCGCCGCCAGGACCGCACCGGCCACGTCGAAGCGGCCGACGGCCCGTTCGTCCCGGCTCTCCGGGACGTGCCGGGCGGCCACCGCGATCACCAGCACCGCCAGCGGGACGTTCAGCAGGAAGATCCACCGCCAACCGGGCCCCTCCACCAGCCAGCCGCCGAGGAAGGGGCCGACCGCCGCCGACACCCCGCCGAGGCCGGACCAGAGCCCGACCGCCCGGGAGCGGTCGTCGGGGTGGAAGGCGGCCTGGAGGATCGCCAGCGAACCCGGGGTGAGCAGTGCCCCGCCGATGCCCTGGAGGGCGCGGGCGGCGATCAGCACCTCGACGGTGGGGGCGGCGGCGCAGGCCGCCGAGGCGGCGGCGAACCAGGCGACGCCGAGCAGGAAGATCCGCCGCCGGCCGTAGCGGTCCCCGAGCGCCCCGCCGAGCAGGATCAGCCCGGCGAGGGTCAGCAGGTAGGAGTTGAGGGTCCATTGGAGGGCGGCCATCGAGGCGCCGAGGTCGGCGCCGATCCGGGGCAGCGCGACGTTCACCACCGTGCCGTCGAGCATCGCCATGCTGGAGCCGAGCACGGTCGCCAGCAGGACCCAACGGCCCTGCGCGGTGCTCAGGCGCAGGGTGCCTGCCTCGTCATTCGCCACGGCCCGATCGTGCTCCCCGGGGGCCTACGTGACAAGGGTCACCGGTGGTGTGTCGGGGGATGGCCCTGCGTGTGTGATCGCATGCGCACGGATGAGGAAATGGGCGCTGCGGAATCGCCCAACTGCACGGCGTAATCGGATTGTGTACATACTGTGCAGCCGATCATTCGGAGCGTCACGGCATTTCCCGATCTTGCGCCGGAATTCGGAGATCGACATTGCTTCGGTTCGGCGGATGGGTTTTAGTTCAGCGACCGCCCGGCCATCCCGGGTGGATCCACCGGGTAGAACGCCTAGTCCTGCCGCTGCCCGGAGGTTCGAACTGAGCTCTGTACGGCAGGAGCGGGGGACCCACAGGTAAGTCGCCGGACCGTCATTTCGGTTCGGCTAGGGGTGAAGCCGCGCTTGCGGCCGGGCAACTCCAGCCCGAACCCGACAGCTCACCTCGCAGGCGTCGGAGAGGAAATCTTCCATGCCCGCACAGGCTCGTCGTATCGCCCTGCCCCGCGCCGCCCGCATCGGTATCGCCACCGCCGTCACCGGCGCCGCGTTCGCCCTCCCGCTGGTGACCGCCATCAGCGCCTCGGCCCACACCGCTCCGGCCGCGAAGACCCAGCCCGCGCAGACCTCCACCTGGACCGGCGCCACCAGCGTCGACGCCGTCGCCCCCGCCGAGAAGCCGGCCGAGGCCGCCAAGCCGGCCGTCGCCGAGAGCTACAAGGTCGTCAGCGGTGACACCCTCTCGAAGATCGCCTCCGCCAAGGACGTCCAGGGCGGCTGGCAGGCGCTGTACGAGCAGAACCGCTCGGTCGTCGGTGCCAACCCGAACCTGATCTTCCCCGGCCAGCAGCTGTCGCTGGGTGCCAAGGCCGCCGCCGAGGCCCCGAAGCCGGCCGCCCCGGCCGCAAAGCCGCAGGCCTCGCAGGACTCCGCGAAGCCGGCCGCCAAGCCCGCCGCCAAGCCGGCCGAGGCCCCCAAGACCGCTGCCCCGAAGCCGGTCCAGGCCGCCAAGCCCGCCGCTCCGGCCGCCAAGCCCGCCGCCGCGCCGGCCACCCAGGCCCCGAAGCCCGCCGCCCCGGCCCCGGCCGCCGCCGCGTCCGGCTACGTCGCCCCGGTCAGCGCCAAGCAGGGCACCGCGTACGGTGTCGCCGGCTCCATGTGGTCCTCCGGCCACCACACCGGCGTGGACTTCGCGGTCCCGACCGGCACCAGCCTGAAGGCCGTGGCCGCCGGTACCGTCGTCAAGGCGGGCCCGGGCGGTGCGTACGGCAACGAGGTCGTCATCAAGCTGGCCGACGGCAAGTACGCCCAGTACGCCCACCTGTCCTCGATCAGCGTCTCGGCCGGCCAGGCCGTGACCGCCGGTCAGCAGGTCGGCCTCTCCGGTGCCACCGGCAACGTGACCGGCCCGCACCTGCACTTCGAGATCCGCACCACCGCCAACTACGGCTCGGACGTCGACCCGATCGCCTACCTGCGCGCCCACGGCGTCAGCATCTGAGGCGACCCGGTCGCACCGTCCGCGTCGAACGGACCACCGCTGGGTGCGGGGCGAACGACCGCCCGGGATGGTCATGTCGGGTGACCGCCCGACCGGGTGATCGCCGCGCCGAGTGGCGTTGAGAAGCCGGGCCGGCTCCGCGAGGGACTTCCTCCCTCTCGCGGGGCCGGCCCGGCTCTTCGTGTTGCGGCTCTTCGTACCGCGGCTCGCGTGTTCGGTGGTGCGTGGTCCGTGTCGCATGCCCCGTGCCCCGTGCCCCGTGTTCCGCTCGCAGGAGTGTGCCGGAGTCGGCGGGTCAGGGCCGGTGGGCGGGCACCGCGCTCCGGGCGGCGGTCAGCAGCTGGTACACCCGGTGGCCGAACTCGTCGGCGTCGTCGGCGGGTTCGGGGAAGACCAGGCGGATGTCGCGGTGGCCGTGCGGGTGGTCCAGGCGCAGCACCAGGCCGTAGCGGTCCAGGGCGAGCGGGCGGACCTCCGGCCGGTCGGCGAGCAGGTTCGGGTCGATCAGCCGGGTGAGCATCGCGAGGGCGTCCGGGTGATCGTCGGCGAGGTGGGTGAGCAGCCCGGCCTCGTAGCGGGCGAGCGGGTCGGGCTCGGCGAGGGCCAGGTCGGCGCCGAGCATCGCGGTGGTGCCGTACGGGGTGGAGATCACCGCGTGGGCGACGTCCAGCGCGAGGTGGACGCCCAGGCCGTCGTCGGAGAGGTGGGCGGGGTGCAGCCGGCCGGCCAGGGTGAGCCGGGCGCGCACACGGTCGCGGACGGCGACCGGGGCGATGTCGGTGATGTCCAGGACGACGGCGAGCCCGGCGGGTTCGCGGGCGGCGAGGAGGGTGAGGGGGGCGTCGAGCGGGGCCGAGAGGCGGAGCCGGGAGCCGTGGACGGAGACCGGGGTGTCCAGTTCGTGGTGTTCGCCGCAGGCCCGGACCACCACGGAGGCGGTGGCGGTGAGCAGGCTGCAGACGCGCTCGGCGGCGGTGGGCTCGGGGACCTCGGCCGTCGCGGACGCGTCGGACACCTCGGTCACCTTGTCGGCGAACGGGCTCATGGCTGACCTCCGGTTAGTTAGGTGAGGCTAACCTAAGCCGATTGTGGGTTCACGGCAAGCCCTGCCGGGCGCGGCGCGGCGGGCCCGCGCCGTCGGGCGGAGCCGTCCGGAACGGCGGAGGGGCCCGGACCTCGTGCGGTCCGGACCCCTCGTCGTCAGCCGTGCCGATCAGCCGATGACCGCCTGCGCGTCGATCTCCACCAGCATGGGCTCCTGCGGGAGTTCGACGAAGATCGTGGTGCGGCAGGGCTTCACCCCGCCCGGCGCGATGTTCTCCTCGATGAACTCGGCGTAGACCTCGTTCATCAGCGGGAAGTCCGAGCGCTTGGTGAGGTACACGCGGAACATCACCACGTCCTCGACCGTGGCGCCGCCCGCCTCGACGATCGCCTTGACGTTCTCCAGGGTGCGGCGGGTCTGCGCCTTCACGTCGCCGGGGTACAGGTACTCGCCGGTCGCCGGGTCCTGCGGGCCCTGGCCGGAGACCTGCAGGATCGGGCCCTTGCGGACGCCCTGGGAGAACATCCAGGCGGGGGCGGGGGCGCCGTCGGTGCGGATCTCGGTCTTGTCGCTCATCTGCGGCGTTCCTCGTTCGTGGTGACGGGTGGTTCGGTCGGGGCGGCGGTGCCGTGTGCTTCGGGGCGTCGGTGCTTGCGGTTCGTCGGGGGTGGTTCGTCGGCGGCGGGTCGATGGTGCGTTCGGCCGGGCGGCGGGCGGCGGGCGGCGGGCGGCGGGCGGCGGGCGGCGGGCGGTGGGCGGGCCGGGGCCGGGGGGTCAGCCGGACTGGGGGTGCTGGCCGCAGTCGGCGGAGACCGCCCGGGTGGTGGCGAGCAACTGGGGCAGCAGCTCCAGCACCTGCTCGTACGGCAGGACGACGTCCGGCACCGAGATGGACGCCGCCGCGACCACCCGCCCGGTGGCGTCCCGGATCGGCGCCGCGATGCAGTTGATGAACGCCTCGTGCTCCGCGTGGTCCTGCGCCCAGCCCTGCGCGGCGACCCGCTCCAGCTCGGCGAGCAGCGCCTCGGGCGTGGTCAGGGTGTTGGCCGTGTGCGGGGCGAAGTCGATGCCCGCGACCACCCGGCGGCGCTCCGGCACCGGCAGGTCGGCCAGCAGCACCTTGGACACGGCCGCGCTGTGCAGGACGGCGCGCAGCCCGATCCGGGAGTACATCCGGACCGGGTGCCGGGAGTCGTACTTGTCGATGTAGACGACCTCGCCGCCCTCGTACGCGGCCAGGTGCACGGTCTGTCCGGTGGCGGCGTTCAGTTCGGCGAGCCGCGGGGCGGCGATCCGGCGCACCCCGCGCTGCTCCAGGGCCAGGCCGGAGAGCGCGAACAGGCCGGCGCCGAGGTGGTAGCGGTAGGCCGGATCGCGGTAGACGAAGCGCTCCTCCTCCAGGCTCTGCAACAGCCGCAGCACCGTGGTCTTGTGCACGCCGAGCACCTCGGCCAACTGGTCGAGGGAGCGCTCGCCCTCGCCCAGCTCGGCGAGGATGCGCAGGGCGCGGGTGACGGTCTGGCTCATCGTGCTCCAAAGGACGCGGCCGGTCGGTGGCCAGGCGCGGGCAGTACGGGGGACACGATGCCATCCGCGGAGACCCTGGTCGCCGACCAGTCCCCGGCGGAGGCGCCGAGCAGTGCGGCCACCACCGGCTCGGGCGGCAGCTCGCCCTGGTCGCCGTGCGCCGTCAGCGCGCAGGCCGCGCTGAGGTGGCCCAGCCGCAGGCGACCCCGCTGGTCCAGGCCGCGCAGGGTGCCCGCCAGGTAGCCGGCCGCGAAGGCGTCGCCCGCGCCGGTCGCCTCCACCACCTCGACGGCGAGCGCCGGTTCGGCCACCGCGCCGCCGTCCGCGTCGAGCGCGGTGACCACCCGGGCGGCGTCCTTCACCACGACGGTCGCCGGGGAGGGGAAGCGGCGGCGCAGCTCGTGCGGATCGCCGGTGCCGAACGCCGCCTCGGCCTCGTCCGCGCCGAGCAGCAGCAGGTCGGCGGCGTCCAGCAGCGGCGGCAGCACGGCCGGATCGCGCTCGTGCCAGAGGGCCGGCCGCCAGTTCAGGTCGAAGCTCACCAGCCGGCCCGGCCGGCGGGGCGCCGCGAGCAGCGTGCGCAGCAGGGCCAGGCAGTCGTCGGAGAGGGCGGCGGTGATCCCGGACAGGTGCAGCAGCCGGGCGCCGTCCAGCAGGCGGGCCGCCACCGGATCGTCCAGCAGGGCGGGGGAGAGCGCCGACGCCGCCGAGCCCCGGCGGTGGTAGTGCAGCCGGCTGCGGCCGGGGCCCAGATCGTGGCGCCGGCCGGTGGTGCCGCCGACCTCCTTGAGGTAGACGCCGGTCGGGCGGTGCGGATCGACCGCGACCGCCGAGACGTCCACCCCGTGGTCGGCGACCTCGGTGACCAGGCGGCGGCCGAAGCCGTCGTCACCGACCCGGCTGATCCAGGCGCTGCGCACGCCCAGGGCGGCCAGCGCGCCCGCCACGTTGGACTCCGCCCCGCCGACGGAGAGCCGGAAGCCCTCCACCGACTCCAGCGGCCCGGCCCGGTCCGGCAGCAGGACGGCCATCGACTCGCCCACGCACACCGCCTCGGGCGTGGTGGCGGTCTGCTGTGCTGCCATCGTGGGGGGCTCCTCGCGTCCTGCGGCCGGTTCGGGGCCGCTCGCGTCCTGTCGGTGGTGCGGCTTCGGGTGTCCTGTCGGGTGGGGCGGGCGGGTTCGGCCGTTGACCTTCGTCCGGCGCCGATGCTAGAACCGGGGTGCCAGCATGTGCAACCCTCGTTGCACATGCTGCAACATCGGGGTCAACGGCCTCGGCAGCACTCAAGGAGGACGACGGTGGACCAGACGTTCGCGGGCGGATACGCGACCGGCGCCGACGGGCCCGGCATCGACGACGCCGGGATCGCCGCCCTCGCCGACGAGGTGCTCGACTGGCGCTTCAAGGCCCTCCCGCCCACCGCCTGGGGCCGGACCGTCCGCGACTGGACCGCCGAGCGGCCCCGCCTCGACGACCTCGGCACCCCGCTGCTCACCCTCGACGCGGGCGCACTCGACCACAACCTGCGCACCATGGCGACGTGGTGCGCCGACGCCGGCGTGGCCCTCGCCCCGCACGGCAAGACCACCATGGCCCCCGCCCTCTGGCAGGCCCAACTGGCCGCCGGCAGCCACGGCATCACCCTCGCCACCCTGCCGCAGGTCCGGGTCGCCCGCGCCTTCGGCGTCCGCCGGATCCAGCTCGCCAACACCCTCCTCGACCCGGCCGGACTGCGCTGGCTCGCCGACCGGCTCGCCGCCGACCCCGGCTTCGCCTTCGCCTCCTGGGTCGACTCCGCCGAGAGCGTCCGGCTGATGGACGAAGCCCTGCGCACCGCCGGCGCCGAACGCCCGATCGAGGTACTGGTCGAACTCGGCGGCCTGGGCGGACGCACCGGCGCCCGCAGCATCGACGAGGCCGTCGACACCGCCCGCGCCGTCCACGACGCCCCCACCCTGCGGCTGGCCGGCACCGCCGGCTACGAGGGCGCGCTCGCCCACGACGCCACCCCCGCCGGACTCGACGCCGTCCGCGGCTACCTGCGCCGGCTCGCCGAACTCCACGCGCGGCTCGCCCCCTGGTACGCCGACGACCGTGCACCGGTCGTCACCGCCGGCGGCAGCGCCTACTTCGACCTCGTCGTCGAGGAGTTGGCCGCCCTGCCGGACACCCTGGTGGTGCTGCGCTCCGGCGCCTACCTGGCCCACGACGACGGCTTCTACCGCGGGATCTCGCCCCTCGCCCGCGGCGCCGCGAGCGCCGGAGCCGACCCGGCCGGCGCCGCGCCGTTCCGCAGCGCCCTGCACGGCTGGGCCCGGGTGGTCTCCCGCCCCGAGCCCCGACTGGCCCTGCTCGACGCCGGGAAGCGCGACCTGCCGTTCGACGAGGGGCTGCCCGAACCGCAGTCCGTCCGCGGCGGCGCCGCCCTCGTCGGCACCGGCGCCCGGATCACCGCCCTCAACGACCAGCACGCCTTCCTGCGGGACGCCGGCGACCTCGCCCCGATCGGAGCCGTCGTCCGGCTCGGCGTCTCCCACCCCTGCACGGCCTTCGACAAGTGGACGCTGATCCCCGTCCTGGACGACGCCTCCGCCGCCGACCCGCGCGTGGTCGACCTGGTCAGGACCTTCTTCTGATGGCCGGGCCGATCGTCTTCCGCGGCGCCACCGTCGTCGACGGCAGCGGAGCCCCCGGCCGGACCGCGGACGTCCGGATCGCCGACGGACTGATCGCCGAGATCGGCCCGCGCCTCGGCGGCGGCACCGGCGTGGACGCCGACGGGCTCGTCCTCGCCCCCGGGTTCATCGACATGCACGCCCACTCCGACCTGCGGCTGCTCGTCGAACCCGAGCACCCCGCCAAGGTCACCCAGGGCGTGACCTGCGAAGTCCTCGGACAGGACGGCCTCTCCTACGCCCCCGTGGACGACACCACCCTGCCCGCGCTGCGCCGCCAGATCGCCGGCTGGAACGGCGACCCCGAGGGCTTCGCCTGGGACTGGCGCACGGTCGGCCAGTACCTCGACCGGCTCGACCGCACCGGCGTCGCCGTCAACACCTGCTACCTGGTCCCGCACGGCAGCCTCCGGACGCTCGCCATGGGCTGGGCGAACCGGCCGCCGAACGGCACCGAACTCGACCGGATGCGCGCCGAGTTGGCCGCCGGCCTGGAACAGGGCGCGGTCGGCATGTCCAGCGGCCTCAGCTACACCCCCGGGATGTACGCGGACACCGGCGAACTCGTCGACCTGTGCCGGGTCGTCGCCGCGTACGGCGGATTCCACGCACCGCACCAGCGCTCCTACGGCGCCGGAGCGCTGGAGGGGTACGCGGAAATGGTGGAGATCGCCCGGCGCTCCGGCTGCCCGCTCCACCTCACCCACGCCACGATGAACTTCGGCGTCAACCGCGGCCGCGCCGGGGACCTGCTGGACCTCGTCGACCGGGCGCTCGCCGACGGCGTCGACCTCACCCTGGACAGCTACCCCTACCTGCCCGGATCCACCACCCTGGCGGCGCTGCTGCCCAGTTGGGCCACCGAGGGCGGACCGCAGGCCACCCTCGACCGGCTCGCCGACCCCGCGGCGTGCGAACGGATCCGGCACGAGGTGGAGGAGAAGGGCAGCGACGGCTGCCACGGCGTGGTCACCGACTGGGAGACGATCCAGATCTCCGGCACCGGCACCCCCGAACTGTCCGCCGCAGTCGGCCGTACGGTCGCCGAACTCGCCGCCGACCAGGGCCGGTCCGGGACACAGGTCTTCCTCGACCTGCTCCGCCGGGACGCCCTGGCCACCACGATCCTGCAGCACGTCGGCCACGAGGAGAACGTCCGGGCGATCATGCGCCACCCCGCCCACACCGTCGGCAGCGACGGACTGCTGGTCGGCGCCCGCCCGCACCCCCGCGCCTGGGGCACCTTCGCCCGCTACCTCGCCCACTACACGAGGGAGTTGGGCGTACTCACGCTGGAGGAGGCGATCGCCAGGATGACCGGCAGGCCCGCCCGCCGGCTGCGCCTCGACCGGCGCGGCCTGATCCGCCCCGGCCACCACGCCGACCTGGTGCTGTTCGACCCCGAGCGGATCAGCGACCGGGCCACCTTCGAACACCCCCGGCGACCCGCCGCCGGCATCGAGCACGTCTACGTCAACGGCACCGCCGTCGTCCGGCAGGGGCGGACCACGGGCGCGACGCCCGGCCGCACCCTGCGCCGCACCGACCGAGGAACCCGAGCCGCATGAACCCGAGCCGCACGAGCCTGAGCCGTATGAGCCCGAGCCGCATGAGCCCCGCAGCAGCCGTACTCGCCACCGTCCGGGCCGAACTGGCCGCCGACCCGGTGATCGCCGTGGTCCGCGCCCCGCGGATACCCGACGCCGCCGCACTCTGCGCCGCACTCGCCGAGGGCGGCATCGGCTGGACCGAACTCACCTTCACCACACCGGAGGTGACCGAGCACCTCGCCGTTGCCGCCGCGGCCGGCCACCGGGTCGGCGTCGGCACCGTGCTGACCGCCGAGCAGGCCGAACAGGGCATCGCGGCCGGCGCCTCGTTCCTGGTCACCCCCGGCTGCCGGCCCGAGGTCGCCGAGGTGGCGCACGCTGCCGGGGTGGCCGTCGTGCTCGGCGCGCTCACCCCCACCGAGGTCGCCCAGGCGGTCGACCTCGGCGCCGCGGCCGTCAAGATCTTCCCGGCGAAGGCCTTCGGGCCCGGCTACTTCAAGGACCTCGGCGGCCCCTACCCCGGGGTGCCGCTGGTCGCCTCCGGCGGGGTCAACGCGGGCAACGCGGCCGCGTTCCTCGCCCACGGCGCGCTCGCGGTCTGCGCCGGGACGGACGTGGTGCCGCCGGCGGCGGTGGCGGCGGGGGAGTGGGCGGAGATCACCCGGCGGGCCCGGGCGTTCACGGCCGCCTGCGGGCGGGGGTAGCGGGGGCGGGGGACGGCGGGAGACGGGTTCGGCGGCGGCGCGGCGTGGCGGGGTGCCGGTGGGTGCGGCGGTGGGCAGGCGTGAGGGTGCGGCGGCGGGTGCCGGTGGGCGCGAAGGTGCGGCGGCGCGTGCCGAGGCGGACTGTCGGGACGGCGGGGATTGGACGAGAATCTGAGGCCCGGCCCCCGCACGGACGGCCCCGGGCGTACGGACCCGGCCGTCCTGCTCCCCGCAGGAGGATCCGCCGCCATGACCTCGACCCGCCCCGGCCCCGCCTGGCTCGCCGACGCCGTCCTGTACCAGATCTACCCCCAGACCTTCGCGGACTCCGACGGCGACGGCATCGGCGACTTCGCCGGCATCGCCGCCCGCCTGGACCACCTCGCCTGGCTCGGCGTGGACACCGTCTGGCTGAACCCCTGCTTCGACTCGCCGTTCCGCGACGCCGGGTACGACATCAGCGACTACCTCGCCCCCGCGCCCCGCTACGGCACCGCCGACGACCTGGCCGCGCTCGTCGACGCGGCCCGCCGCCGGGGCATCCGCATCCTGCTCGACCTGGTGGCCGCGCACACCTCCGACCGACACCCCTGGTTCCTGGCCTCCGCCGACGACCCCGACGACCACCGCTACATCTGGTCCGACCGCCCGGTGGACGGCTTCGTGGCCTCGCCCGGCGGGCGGTCCGGCTGGTACCGGCCGAACTTCTTCGACTGTCAGCCCGCCCTCAACTTCGGCTACGCACGAGGCCGTTCGGACGAACCCTGGCGCCAGCCGGTGGACGCCGAAGGCCCGCGCGCCAACCGCGCCGCGCTCCGCGAGATCATGGCGCACTGGCTGGCCGTAGGCTTCGCCGGGTTCCGCGTCGACATGGCCTCCTCGATGGTCAAGGACGACCCCGGCTTCACCGAGACCGCCAAGCTCTGGAGCGAACTGCGCGACTGGCTCGACCTCACCCACCCCCATGCCGCGCTGTTCGCCGAATGGGGCGACCCGGCCACCGCCGTCGCCGCCGGCTTCCACGCCGACTTCTTCCTCCAGTTCGGCGGCCCCGACCACGGCCTGCCGCTGCGCTCGCTCTGGAACAACAACGCCGGCACGGTCGAGGAGTTCTGGCAGCAGGGCCCGTGCTACTTCGACGCCGAGGGCCAGGGCTCGCCGCAGGCCTTCCTGGACGCCTGGCACTCCGCCGCCGAACTCAACGCGGGCGCCGGCCACATCGCGCTGCCGACCGCCAACCACGACTTCTCCCGGCTCGCCACCGGACCGCGCACCGCCGACCAACTCGCCCCCGCCTTCGCGCTGCTGCTCACCTGGCCGAGCCTCCCGGCGATCTACTACGGCGACGAGATCGGCATGCGGTACGTCCCCGGCCTGCCCGACACCGAGGGCAGCGTGCTGGGCCCCCGCTACAACCGGGCCGGCTCGCGCACCCCCATGCAGTGGACGCCGGGCCCCAACGCGGGCTTCTCCACCGCGCCCGCCGAACGGCTCTACCTGCCGGTCGACCCCGACCCGGCCCGCCCCGACGTCGCCACCCAGCGGGCCGACCCGACCTCGCTGCTGCACACCGTCCGCCGACTGATCGCCCTGCGGCGGGCCCACCCCGGACTGGGCGCGCGCTCCGGGGTGAGCGTCCGGCACGCCGGGTACCCGCTGGTGTACGTCCGGGGTGCCCGGTACGTGGTGGTGGTCAACCCGCGACGGGAGCCGGCCGCCGTACCGTTCAGGCCCCGGGTCCGGCCGCTCGACGTCCAGGGCGTGCGGGCGGTGGACGGCGAACTGCGGGCGGAGGGCTTCTCGTACGGGGTCTTCGAGCTGGGGTGAGCGGAGGCCGTCCGGGTGCGGGCGCTGGCGGTACGGCGCTTACGGGTGCGGGCGTCGGGGGGATGGGGCGCCGGCGGTACGGAAGGCGCGGGCGTCGAGGGGCGGGCGCTGCGGTCCGTGGGCGCGGGCGTCGGGGTCAGCGCGGCGGGCGGTCGAAGCAGCAGTCGCCGCAGATCCCGGCGCCCGGGCCGACCCGGTAGTAGAGGCAGCAACTGGTCCGGCGGAACGGCAGGGTGTGGGTGCCGGCCAGTGGCTCCCGGGCGAGCAGCCGGACGGCGAGGGCCTCGGCCGTCCGGCCCGCCGCGGGATCGGGCAACCCGCTCCGCAGCACCTTCACCGCGCCCACCAGGGCGGAGGCGGCGTTGCCGCGGAGCAACCCCGCGGACACCGGGGCCGCTGAGCGTACGGCCGCCGCGAGCGGGGCCAACTGGCCGAGCAGTACGGTCCGGTGGAGCGCGTCGGCGAGGTCGGGGGCGGGGCCAGGTCCGGGGTCGGGATCCGCTCCGGGTGCGGCGGCGGCGGCCCGGGGCGCGTACGGCAGCCACAGGTCGACCGGTCCGCGCTCGGGCACCCGGACCTGCGCCCGGTCGGGGTGGAGGTCGGGGACGGTGCCGAGCAGCACCGCCGCGCCGAGGCCGACCGACCAGAAGCGCGCCGCCAGCCCGAGGTGCAGGATCGACGCGGCCACCCGCGGCTCCGCGGTGCCGAGTTGGCGTCCGACCTCGCGGACGCGTCCGGCGAGCAGCCCGTCCGGCCCGGTCGCGTACAGCTCGCGCAGCGGGCGGAACCCCGGCGGCGGGGTGTCGGTCGGCGCGGCGGCGGCGAGGAGGGCGAAGTACGGTCCGACCTGTGCGAGTCGGTCGTACCCGGGGCCCGGGTCTGCGGAGCCCGTCGGGGCGGCTCGGTGGCTCACGCGCCGGTGGGCGTGTCCGCGGGCGAGAACACGGCCGGTACGACCGGCCCATGCAGGTCCCAGCCCAGGGCGAGGTAGAGGGCCCGGCCGTCCTCGGTGGCCACCAGCACCCCGCGCCGGGCGCCGCGGGCCCGGGCGGCCTCGGCCAGCGCGCGCATCACGGTGCTGCCCAACCCCCGGCGGCGGTGCTCCGGTTCGGTCACCACCTGGTCGAACACCGCGTCCGTCCCCGCGCAGCCGACCCGGCCGGAGGCCGCCGGACTGCCGTCCGCGCTCACCACGCGCACGTCGATCGCCGAGCCGTCGGCGATCGTCTCGACCCGGTAGCCGGCGGGCGCGTCGGCCGGCGCCCCCTGCGAGGGCGCGATCACCTCCAGCGGCGCGGCCATCAGGTACTCGGTGTCGCCCGTGCGCCAGCCGGGACCGAGCAGCGGCACCACGTCCGCGGGCTCCGCGCACACCTTCAGCCACACCCCGGGCGCGGCGGCGGTGGCCGCCAGCCGGCGCAGCACCTCGGGTTCGGCGGCGGGCAGCACATGGCGCACGGTGTGGCCGGGGAGGCCGACGTCGATCCGGTGCCCGCCGTTCGCCGGGACCGGTTGGGCCGTCCGCCGCGACACCGCCCAGCCGTGGACCCAGCCGCTGACCAGTCCGGGGTCGGGCGCCGAACCGCTCCGGGGCGCCGGCGCGGAGACGGCGGTGGCCGCTGCGGCCGCAGGTGCGCGAGGTGCCGGGGTGGCCGTGGTCGCCGGTGCTGTGGGTGCGGGAGGTGCGGGGGTGGCCGTGGCCGTGGACAGGGGCAGTGGTTCGGCCATCGGTTCGGCGCTCCTCGGACGGGTCGGCGGCGATCTCCACGAGGCAGCGACCGGTCGGTGACCGGTCGGCGCCGCTGCGGAGGCGATCAGCATCGGATCGTACGCTGTCCGACGAACCGAGAGCGAGACACCCGTCATGCAGCGCACTGAGCACCACATGACCGCGGAATGGCCGGCCGAATGGCGCCGCGAGCTCGCCGCCGTGGCCCCGACGCAGGCGGTCCGGGCGGAGGTGGCCTCGGCTGAGGCTGTCCCGGCGGAGGTGGCGGACGCAGGTGGGCTCGTGGTGTTCGGTAGCGACGGAGGCGGGTTGCTGTTCGCCGCGGACCGGGGCGGCCGGGTCCACCGTTCGCTCGCGGCCTCGTCCGACGTCGGGTTCGAGCCCTGGGCGGAGAGCCTGCCCGACTTCCTGACCGCGGTCCTCCGGGCGGTCGTCACCCGGGACGGCTTCGGGTCGTGACGCCCGGGCGGCGGAGGCTCACCGCCCCCGCCGCCCGCCCCCGTGTTCCCCCGTTCCCACCGCCGGCCGGTCGCGGCTCAGACGCGCCCGACCGGCGGCGGGTCCCCGTCCGGACGGCGAACGCAGCCGCCGCCCGGTGCCGGACGGCGAACGGAGCCGCCGCCCGGTGGTCGTGCCGTACGACGGCTGCTCAGCCGTGCACGGTGAGGGTCCCGCTCGACGTGCGGATGAACGGTACCGTCCCCTGGCAGTCGGCGACCGGCGCGCCGAACGCCCCCATCACCCAACCCACCCGGTCCACCCGGCCGTTGTCCTGCACGGTCACCGCGACCCGGGAGCCCACCACCGTCATGTCGGGGAACCACGGGGCCTCGCCCGCGGTGACCACACCGGTGACGATCGCGTCGCGTCCGGCCGCCACCACACAGCCGACCTTGATCTCCAGATCGGCCACCAGCCGTCCGTCCGGGCGCAGATGGGTCACGTGCATGCGGCCCCGGGCGTGTTCGGGCGAGCCGTTCACTCCCGTACGGGCATCGACCTCGAACCGCACCGGATCACCCTTGAAGGCGGGGAAGTCGTCGTTGAGGACGACGCCGAAGCTGCCGCGCACCCGGGTCGGTGCCGCGGTCCGGTCGGCGGGGGTGTCGTTGTCGTCGTGGGCAGGCTGCGCCGTCTGCACGGTGTGCGCCGCCCGGGGTTCGGGCGCGGAGGGCGTCACGGCGACGGCCGACGCAGGCTGGACGGCGACGGCTGCGACCGCCAGGCAGAGCGCGACGGCGGCGCCGATGCGCAGGGTGGTGGTGCGGCGGTTCATGGCGGCGACTCCTCTTCCGGCGGGGCCGGCCCCTGGTTCGGCCGGCACGGACCACTCTGCTCGCTGACGTGGCGTCAGTCATCCCGCATCCGAGGGGTCCGCGGTCCTCCCGGCGGATGATCCGCGCCTCCCCCGTGCGAGCGGTGCCGGCGCCCTCCCCGGCCGTGACGTACCGACCCTGTGCGGGCGGGGCCGGTGCGGGCCCGCGTTCTACGCTCGGGCGCATGCAGAGTGAACCCGCGCGCCGACCGGCGCTCCTCCGTGCGGTCCGCCGACTCGTGTGCGGCACGGCGGTGTTGCTGGTGCTGGCGCCCGTCCCGCTGGCGAAGCCCGGCGAACGGGCCGCCGCCCTGCTGCTCGCCGGCTCGGCCGCGCTCGCCGTGGCGGTCGCGGGGATGCGGTGGCGGCGTGCGCCCGACGGGCCGCCGCCGGGTGGCCGGTGGCGGCAGGGGCGGCGGGTGACGCTCGGGGCGGTGGCGGGCGTCGTGGCGGGCGGTTCGCTGCTGCTCGACGCGGCGTACCCGGGGCCGTACCGACTCGTCGGACTCTGGGCACCGTTCGAGTGGGCGGCGTTGCTGGTGCTGTGCGGGCGGGTGGTGCGCGGGGTGCCCGCCCGGCAGGTGGGGGCGGTGGGTGCGCTGACCGGTGCGGCCGTTCTGCTGCTGCCCCTGCGGTTCACCCTGGAGGCGCCGCAGGCGGGTTGGCAGGGTTCGCTGCTGGCCGTCCTGCTCACGCTGCCACCGGCCGTCGCCGTCGCGGGGGCCGGCCTCTACCTGCGCACCCTGGACGTCCGGCGGGAACGCGCCGTGGTCCGAGCCCGCCACGAGCAGCGGCTCGACGTGGCCCGGGGACTCCACGACTTCGTCGCCCACGAGATCACCGGCATCGTGCTGGAGGCCCAAGCCGCCCAGGTCTCCGGCCATGCCTCCGGCCAGGACCCGGCCGAGACGGTCGCGCTGCTGCGGCGTCTGGAGGAGGCCGGCCTGCGGGCGCTGGACTCGATGGACGAGATGGTGGGGGCTCTGCGCGAACCGGGGGCGGCGGACGGGGACGCGGGCCCGGCGGTCGGGGTGGTCGGAGTGGTCGGGACGGTTGGGGTGGTCGGGACGGTTGGGGTGGCGGGGGGCGCGGGGGCGTCCGGGTCGGTGGTCGGTCCGCGGGTGTACGGGCTTGCGGACGTACCGGAGCTGGTGGAACGTTTCTCGGGTTCGGGTTCGGGTTCGGGTTCGGGTTCGGGTTCGCGTTTGGGTGGCGACTCGGGTCCGGGTGGCGGTGCGGGAACGGAACCGTCGGCCGTCGGGGTCCGGGCGACCACGTGGCTGGCGCCCGGGGTCGTCGGGTTGCTCTCCGGAGAGGCCGAGGCGACCGCGTACGCGGTGGTGCTGGAGGCGCTCACCAATGTGCGACGGCACGCGCCCGGGGCGCGCGAGGTGGCCGTGCACATCGACACGACGACGGCGGCTGCCGTAGACGGGACCGCGGTACTGGTGACCGTGACGGACGGCGGCGCCGCGGGGCGAGCGGGCGGGGCGATCGGCGTGCGCCGCCTGCTCCGGCGGCGCGGTGCGGGTGGTACCGGGCTGGCCGGCCTCGCCCACCGGGCGGCCGCGCACGGCGGGACGCTGGAGGCCGGGCCGGACGCCCTTGCGGACGGCTGGCGCGTGGCCTGCGTGCTGCCGGTGCGGCGCCGCTGAGACGCGCGGTCGCGGGCCCGTCCGCGCAGTCCGTCCGGCGTTTCGGGCCGGGTGTGCACTCTCCGGATATCTGCCGAACGGCAGATGGCAGCGACCGGCTCGGCGGCGATGCTCGTAGGGCAGCCGTGACCGACCAGCCGCTTCCGGAGGAGCGTCCACTATGTCCAGGACCCGCACCACAGCCATGCCCACCGTTCTCGGCTCCGCCGTACTTGTCCTGGCGGTGGCCGTCAGCGGCTGCGCCTCGGTGTCGAAGGCGACCCCCGAGGAGAAGACCTTCAGCTACGCCGGCCCGACCCTCGACGTCCGTGCCCACGAGGTTGCCACCGACCTCGTGGCGGCGGACCGCCAGGACATCAAGGTGACCCGCTGGTTCGACGCGAAGAACATCGGGAAGAAGGAGGTCTCCTGGACGCTCGACGGCAACACCCTGGACCTGCGCGCAGGTTGTACCGGCTTCGCCAACTGCGACGCCCGCTTCCGCGTCGAAGTCCCGCGCGGCCTCACCGTCCTGCGGGACGGTCGGCCGACGGACCTCAAGGGCGGTGGTGTCTGATGCTGGGCCTGACTCCCCGGACCGGACCGGCCGTTGCGCCTCCGCCCGGCGCACCGCCACGGCCGACGCGCCGTCCGTCCGTGCCGCCAACGGTGTCGCCGCTGCGCCGTGCGAGACTGCGAGGCGTGACGAGCACCGAAGCCGCCGCCTCCCCGGGCCCCGAAGCAGCGCCGCCGGACGGGGAGTTCGACCGGCTGTCGGCGGATCCCGCCGCGACCGCCGCTAACGCTCCGACCGCGACCGCCCCGATCCGCGTGCTGATCGCGGACGACCAGGAGGCGGTGCGCCGGAGCGTGCGGCGCATCCTGGAGCAGCAGGCCGACATCGAGGTCGTCGGCGACGCCGAGGACGGTCTGGTGGCCCTCGAACTCGCCACCCGCCTGCGCCCGGACGTCGTGCTGGTGGACATCCGGATGCCCCGCATGGACGGTCTGGAACTCACCCGCCGACTGGTCCGGTTGCCGGATTCGGGCGTGCCGGCCGGACTGCCGGCCCGCCTGTCGCTCGGACCGGGCGCCGGGCCCGGGGGAGCGGAGGCGGATCCGTGGCTACCGGCGCCGGGGGATCGGCGTCCGGCACCGGACACAGGGGTGCCGGTGCCGGACGCGACGGGGACACAGTCGGACCGGGCCCGGCCAGTACCTGCGGAGCCGCCGCCGGTCCGGGTGGTGGTGCTGACGACCTTCGACCTCGACGAGTACGTCTACCCGGCGCTCCAGTACGGGGCCTGCGGCTTCCTGCTGAAGCGCTCCGGTCCGGCCCTGCTGGTCGAGGCGGTCCGGGCGGCGGCGAGCGGCGAGAGCCTGATCAGCCCGTCGGTCACCGTCCGCCTGCTGCGCCGGGTGACGGCCGCACCGCAGCCCGTCGCGGCGGCACCGGCGTCGCGGTGGGGGCGGAGGCCGTCGCCGAAGCCGGCCGCGGTGTCCGGGGCGGCGTCGTCGTCGCGGCGACTCGTGGTGGAACTCACCGAACGGGAGGTGGAGATCGCCGGCCAGGTGGCGGCTGGGCGCACCAACGCGGACATCGCGGGGGAGTTGTTCATCTCGCCGGGGACGGTGAAGACCCATGTCGCCAGCATCCAGCGCAAGCTGGGTGTGCAGAACCGGGTGGGCATCGCCATGCACGCCTGGGAGATGGGTTACCCGCGCCCGGAGTCCTGATCTCCCGCACCCGGAGTCCTGGCCCCCGCTGCCTGGCGTCCTGGCGCCCGGGCCCCCCGGTGCTCTGGCCGCAGGCATACGGAACCTGCGAGGCGGGGGTGGCCTCCGGACTCTCGTACGTCCTCCGGCCTCACAGTTCGATCGTCGACCGAGGTACCAGCGGCAGACCCTGATCCGTCTCGATCTGTCGCCACTGCCTCCTGCGGTCGAACTCCCTCAGCTACCTCGCAGGTCCACTACTCATGATGCGCCTCCCGACCCGTCTGCACCAGAGTTTTCCCGCACGATTTACGGCGATTTGCGAAGGAATCGCTTCAGCCGTTGCCAGGTCCAGGTGTTGATCACGTCGTCGCCGGTCAGCCAGGCGCGCTGGGCCGTTCCGATGCCGTACCGGGGGTAGGCCAGGTGCCGGGTGGCGTGGGCGTCGCTGTCGATCGCGAAGCGCACGCCGAAGCGCTTGGCGCGCAGCACGTCCTCGTCGCGCAGGTCGAGCCGCTGCGGGGAGCTGTTGATCTCGATCGCGGTGCCGGTCCGGGCGGCGGCCTCGAAGACCGCGTCCAGGTCGACGTCGATCGGGCCCCGCCGGCCGATCCGGCGCGTCGTGAGGTGCCCGATGACGTGCACGTGGGGGTTCTCGCAGGCCCGGACGAGCCGCCTGGTCTGGGCGGCCCGGTCCAGGCCGAAGTGCGAGTGGACGGAGGCCACGCAGACGTCGAACCCGGCCAGGAACTCGGCCGGCCAGTCGACGCCGCCGTCCGGCCCGATGTTCAGCTCCGTCCCGTGCAGCAGGCGCATCCGCCGGTGCCGCCCGGCGAGTTCGCGCAGCCGGGCGCGCTGGGCGAGCATCTTCTCGTCCGTCATCCGCTGCATGACCAGGTCCGGCGCGTGATCGGTCACGGCGAAGTACGCGTAGCCGCGCGCGGCGGCCGTGTCGATCATCTCCTCCAGGGTCGCCAGACCGTCGGTCAGATCGGTGTGGGTATGCAGGTCGCCGCGCAGGTCGGCCTCGGTGACCAGCTCCGGGAGCTCGCCGCGCAGCGCGGCCTCCACCTCCCCGCGGTCCTCGCGCAGCGGCGGTGCGATCCACGGCATGCCGAGTGCCGCGTAGACCTCGTCCTCCGTCGCCGAGACCACCTTGGCGCCGCTCGCGGCGTCGAACAGCCCGTACTCGGAGAGCTTCAGGCCCGCGCGGACCGCCATCGTCCGCAGCTTGATGTTGTGCGCCTTCGAGCCCGTGAAGTACAGCAGGGCCGCTCCCCAGTCCTCCTCGGGCACCACGCGAAGGTCCACCTGCAGGCCCTTCGCGGTGCGCACCGAGGTCTTGGTCGGCCCGCTCGCGATCACCTCGGCCACGTACGGCAGTGCGGTGAGTGCGGCCATCAGCGGCGCGGAGTCCTCGGCGGTCGCGAGCACGTCGATGTCGCCGACCGTCTCGCGCATCCGCCGGAGCGACCCCGCGTAGGCGCAGCGGGTGCACCCGGGTACGGCGCTCAGCGCGGCGACGATCTGCTCGGCCTGCTCCGTCGCGGTGTCGACCAGTGTCCGTCCGCCGGACTGCCGGAGCAGCTCGATGCCGTGGAGGATCTTGTCGCCGCTGCGCTCCCCGAACCCCGGCACTTCGCGCAGCCGGTCGGCGCGGATCGCCGCGGCCAGCTCGTCGACCGAGGAGACCCCGAGGTCGCGGTGCAGGAGCAGGGCCCGCTTCGGCCCCACGCTGGGGATCGCCATCACCTCGCGCACCCCGGAAGGGATCTTGGCGCGCAGTGCCTCCAGAGCCTCCATCCGGCCGCTGCGCAGGTACGCCTCGACCTTCTCCGCCGTCGACTTCCCGACGCCCGGGATCTGCTGCAGTCCCTTGGCATCGAGCCCGGCGATGTCCTCCGGGTACCCGCCCACGGCGCGGGCGGCCTTCTCGTACGCGCGGGCGCGGAAAGCGTCGCCGCCGGTGATCGAGATCAGGTCGGCGTACTCCTGGAGCAGCTCCTGTACCTGGTCGTTGAGCCGGGCCATGGGCTCAGTCTAGGAGCGCCGCACCGGTGCCGCCGGGGCGCGCGGAGTTCCCGCCAGGGGCGCACCGGGGCGCGTACAGGGCGCGTACAGGGGTGAGCGCGGCAGGGTGCGGGCGGGTGGCGGCGTGGTTGCGCAGGTCGGGCCGGTGGCCGGCGGCGGCCGGCACCCCCCGTCGTTCGACGGTGGCCGACCCCGCCGAACGGCGGGTAGGTGCGGGGTGGCCCCGACCCGGCGCCGGATTGTCGACGGGCCCGGGCGGGCGCAGGCTGGGCCGCAGGGGCGGGTCGAGCCCGCCCGGTGCGTCGCGGCGGGACCGCGGCGGCCAGGGGCGGCCGGCGAGGCATGAGGGGTAGGGGCATGGCACTGGGACGGATCTGGGACTACGTCGCATCGGGTGCCCGGGTGTCCGGCGGGCGCGGGTTCGGCCGATCGGGCGAGGCCGCCCCGGGCGGGGGCACGATGGCGGGCCCCCGCCCGCTCTCCCGGGCGGAACTCGACCAGCTGCGCTGGACCGACCGCCCGGAGGGCTGCTCCGCGCAGTCCCGGCACGTCCAGGTCGCCGAACTGGTCCAGCGGGTGCTGCGCGGGGGCGGCCGGGCGGCGTCGGTCGTGGTGGAGGTGCCGGCGGGGCTGCCGGTGGTGGTCGCCGACGGACGGCGGCTGGAATCCGCCCTGGCCGGGCTGGTCGACCACGCCATCCGGCGCAGCCCGGCGGGGGCGAAGGTGCTGATCAGCGCCGAGGCGGTGCCGGGGAGGGGGGCCCGTGGAGGTGCCGGGTCGGGGCCCGGGCAGTTCGCGGGGTGGTCGGGCGGCTGGGTGAGCGGTCCGGGCGCGTCCCCGGGGGCCGGGCCCGGCGCCGGCCCGGACGGGGACCGGGCCCGGGTGGAGCTGCGGGTGGCCGACCGCGGCAGTTCCGAGCCGCCGGAGACCCGGCAGTGGCTGCTCGCCGGGGTGCGCGCGGACGGGCCGGCCGGCCCGGCGGCCGCGGGGCTGGTCCGTGCCGCCGGGGGGCGGTTGACCGCCGAGTCGACGCCGGGCGGCGGTCTCACCCTCGTCCTGGCGCTGGCGGTGGCCCGGGACTGATCCGCGGCCGGCCCCTTCGTTCGACTGTTCGAGTGAACCGCAAACACTTGTTTGCAAAAGACCCTTTGCAAACAAGTGTTTGCGTTCTAGCGTGATGCCATGACCGATGAACCGGGCTGGCCGCACGGCGCGAGCCCCGAGAGCCATGTCGTCCTCGACGCCAAGGGGCTGCGGGCGCTCGCCCACCCGGTGCGCGTCCAACTCCTCGGGCTGCTGCGCACCCACGGGCCGTCCACCGCGACCAGGCTCGCCGAGCGCACCGGACTGACCTCCGGCGCGACCAGCTACCACCTGCGCCGACTCGCCACTGCGGGCTTCGTCGAGGAGGACAGCGAGCGGGGCAACGCCCGCGACCGCTGGTGGCGGGCGGTGCACCGGTTCACCTGGTGGACGGACATGTCGCTGGCCGACCAGGAGCCCGAGGCGACCCTCACCTACTGGCAGTCCATCGTCTCGGCGAACGCGCGGCGGGCCCAGCAGGCGCTGGGCGCGTACCAGACCATGCCGCGCGACTGGCGGCACGCCTTCGACCTCAGCGACTGGATGCTCCGGCTCACCCCGGACGAGGCCCACCGGCTGGCGGTCGAACTGGCCGAGGTCGTCGGTCGGTACCGGCCGGACGACCCCGAGGATCTCGCGGCCGCCCCCGAGGGCAGTGCGCGGGTCGCGTTGGCCATCCAGGTACTGCCCGACCCGGAGGCCACGGCCGAGGACCTGGGTGAGGAGCCGGCCACGGGCCCGCTCCCGGAGCCGGGCGCCGTGTCCGACACCGGAGCACGGGACGACGGCGCGGGGGGCGGGGCGCCGCACGGCGAGCGGTCGCAGGACGAGCAGGGTGGTGCCGCCGCCCGGGAATCGGAAGAGGACCGATGACCGGCGCGACCGCGACCGCGCCGCCGACCGCGCCGACCGCGGGGCGGCGGAGCCTGCGTCCGGTGGTCGGCGTGCTCACCGCGATGGCGGTCTCGCTGACCGGCACCCGGGTGTCGGCCATCGCGCTGCCCTGGTTCGTGCTCGCCGGCACCGGCAGCGCCACCATGACGGGCCTGGTCGCCTTCGTCGAGATGACCCCGTACGTGCTGGTGAAGGCGTTCACCGGGCCGCTGATCGACCGGGTCGGCCCCCGGCTCGTCTCCTGGTCGACGGACGTGGTGAGTGCGGTCTCGGTCGGCCTGATCCCGTTGCTGCACGGTCTCGGGCTGCTGCCGTTCTGGCTGCTGCTGGCGCTGGTCGGCGTGGTGGGCGCGGTGCGCGGGCCGGGTGACCTCGCCAAGGAGGTCATGGTCCCCGAGGCCGCCGAGCGGAGCGGGCTGCCGCTGGAGCGGGCCACCGGACTCTCCGGTGTCGTCGAGCGGCTGGCCTCCACCGTCGGCCCGGCCGTCGGCGGCGGGCTGGTCGCGGTGCTCGGCCCGATGGCCGGCCTGACGATCAACGCGATCACCTTCGCGCTGGGCTCGGTCGTGGTGGCGCTGCTGCTCCCCCGCGGCATGGGCCGGTCCGCGGTCCCCGACACCGCGACGGGCTCCGCCGACGGCGACGACGGCGACGAGCGCGACGCCGTCGCGGGCGGGCATCCGGCGCCCGACGGCTACTGGCGGATGTTCCGGGAGGGGTTCACCTTCCTGCGCAGCGAGCCCCTGCTGCTCACCGTGATCGTGATGGTGGCGGCCACCAACCTGCTGGACGCCGGGTTCCTGACGGTCATGCTGCCGGTGTGGGCCCAGGAGTCCGGGCACGGCCCGGCCGGCATCGGGCTGATCGGCACCGTCTGGGGCGTCGCCGCGGTCGGCGGCAGCCTGATCGCCGCGGCCGTCGCACACCGGCTGCCCCGACGGGCGGTGTTCTTCGCCGGGTTCGCACTCGGGGGAGCGCCCCGGTTCCTGGTACTCGCCCTGGACGCCCCGCTGTGGGCCGTGCTGGCGGTGTTCGTCGTCGGCGGGTTCGGGGCCGGCTTCGTCAATCCGATCCTCGGCGCGGTCATGTTCGAGCGGGTGCCCCGCCGACTCATGGGCCGGGTCGGTGCCCTCGGCGACTCGCTGGCCTGGGCCGGCACCCCGCTCGGCGGCCTGATCGCCGGCGCGGCCGTCGCCCTCGCCGGACTGGCGCCCGCCCTGCTGGCGGCGGGCGGACTGTACTTCGCGGTCACCGCGCTGGCCGGGCTGCGCCCGGAGTGGCGGGAGATGGACCGCCTGCGCGGCAAGGGCGCGGCAGCGGCCGCACCCGCCGCGTCCGCCCCGGGCGGGGTGGCGACCGCGGGTGCCTACGCAGGTACCGGCGCGGCGGTCAGTCCGCCGGGGGAGCCGATACCCGTGGGGCCGGCGGAGCCGCTCGCCGCTCCGGCCGCCGCCCCACCCAGCGCAGCAGGACGACGCTGACCAGCGCGGCCAGCGCACACCACGTCGACACGAAGGCCGTGCGCCACAGCAGGGCGGCGACGACCGCGCCGGCTCCGGTCAGCACCCCGAGCAGCCTGAGCAGCCGGTCCGTGCTCACCAGCAGCGAGCCGACCGTCGCCACCAGGTAGCCGGCCAGCAGAACGGCCGGGTACGGCACCCCGACGCCGTACGCGAGGGTGTGCCCGTCCTCGCGGGCGGTCACCGGGTCGACGGCCACTGCCACGGCGAGCGGTACGGCGACGACCGCACCGAGCACGGCGAACCACCCCGGGGCGCGGGCGCGCGCCCCGCTCGCGGGGCGGGCAGCCGACCCGGGCAGCACGGCCCCGGCGTCCGCTGCAGCACGGCCCGCTGCAGCACGGCCCGGTGCCGCCGGGTCCGGTGACGTCCGGTCCGGTGCGGCGGCCGCACGGTCCGCGCGCCAGACCCCGACCGGCACCAGCACCGGCAGCAGTGGAAGAGCGATGACCGCCCAGACCGTTCGAGCCAGAGCGGCGGACGAGGAGGAGAGATGGCCGTCCGCACCCAGCCAGACCACGGCCTCGACCAACTGGTGCGCCCCCAGCACCAGGGGGAGCGCGGCCAGCGGGAGCAGCCCGGCCCGGCCCCGCCCCCGGGACTGCCGTACCGCCCCGGCCACGCACACGATCCCGACGCCCGAGACCAGCAGGCCGGCCGCCGCATCGGCCCGCGCACTCCAGCACATCGGAACCTCCTGCTCCGTGGACCCGTACGGCCCGTCGGGCGGGTCTCGCTCCCCGGCGCCGTTCCGCCCGACCGCAGGTGCGCGGAGGCGGCGAGCGCGTTTCCCGTACCCGGTCCGGTGCGGGCCCCGGTCGCCCGGGCGGCGCCTCAGCGGTCGGCGGTGCCGCTCTCCGCGCTCGCGGTGCTGCCGCCGTCGTCGGCGCCGGCGTCCCGACCGGCAGTGCCGCCGGGCATCGCCGGGTGGCGCCCGATCACCACCACACCGATCACGATGCACAGAAGTCCGACCGCCTGCCACGCCAGGGCCCCCGGGGTCACCCGCAGGCGGTCGCCGAGGAACGCCACCGCGCAGGCGATCCCGGTCAGCGGCTGGGCAGCCGTCAGCGCGGGCAGCGACATCCGCAGCGGTGCCGCCTCGAACGCGCTCTGCACCAGCAGCAGACCGACGACACCGGCCGCCGCGACCGCGTACGGCTGCCAGGTGCCCAGGACGGCCGACAGCCCGCCGTGGTCCAGCTCCTCGGCGGTCCACCGGGTCAGCGCGTCCTGCAGGCCGTACAGCAGTCCGGCGGCCAGGGCGAGCATCGTCGCCTCCTCGAACAGCGGCAGGCGGCGCGCGAGGGCGACCAGCAGCACCGCGAGGCCCACCACGATCCCGATGACCACCCACTGGCGCAGCTGTCCGGCAGGTGCCCCGCCGCCGGTGGGGCGGCCCGCCACGATGAACGCGGTCACCCCGAGGGCGAGCAGCAGTACCCCGGCCCAGCCGGAGCGGCCGAGTCTCTCGCCGGTGAGCAGCCGGGACAGCGCCATCGCGAAGACCAGGTTGGTGGCGAGAAGCGGTTCCACCAGCGACACTTCGCCCTGGTCGAGGGCGAGTGCACTGAGGATCAGGCCGCTGACCATGAAACCGGTGCCGAGCAGCCACAGCGGCATCCGCAGCAGGTCGAGCAGCAGACGCCAGTGCAGCATGTCGGCACGCGGAGCCCGCTGCGCCGCGTGCTGCTGGAGAACGAATCCGAGCCCGAGACAACAGGCGGCGCTCAGAGCGAGAAGGAAGACCACCACGGAGGGACCACCGAACGTCGCTGCCCGCGCCCCCGCCGAAGTGGAGTGGAGGTCCGGACCGGACACCCGGTCGTCCCCGCGGTCCCGGCGGCCCGGTCCGTCGACCGGCGGCATGGCGCGCTGTCGCCAGCCTACCGCCGGGCCGGTGCCGCCGCCCCCGCCCCGGCG